>NZ_JAGKRI010000061.1:0-56843 GCF_017939255.1 Aeromonas sp. Prich7-2 | reverse complement strand
GATGGGTCGTTAGCTCAGTCGGTAGAGCAGTTGACTTTTAATCAATTGGTCGCTGGTTCGAATCCAGCACGACCCACCATCATTTCAGTCTTGTCCCAGGTCGTTTAGCTCAGCTGGGAGAGCACCTCCCTTACAAGGAGGGGGTCACTGGTTCGAGCCCAGTAACGACCACCATATAGAAAAGCCCGCAGCGATGCGGGCTTTTTCGTTTCCGTCTCCCATCAGGTTCGCAGTCGATCCAGCTCGCTTACCAGGGTGGTGGCCGCCTGTTCCAGTGCCTCGCTCAGGCGCTGGCTGGCATTGGCCTCTTGTCCCAGGGTGGTGGCGGCGTCGCCGATGCGCATCAGGTTCTGGTTGATGGTGTCGCTCACGGCACTCTGCTGCTCGGCGGCGGTCGCCACCTGGCTGATGTGATCATGGATCTGCTGGATCTGGGTGACCACCTGATTGAGTGCCTCGAAGGCCTGCTCCGTGCCTTCAACCGTGCTCACCGAGCGGGCGATCCCCGTGCTCATCAACTGCTGGCTACTGGTGACCTCGGTTTGCAGGCTGCCGATGAGCTGCCCTATCTCGTCGGTGGATGAGCGGGTCTTGTTGGCCAGCGCCCTCACCTCGTCCGCCACGACGGCAAACCCCCTGCCCATGTCGCCGGCCCGCGCCGCCTCGATGGCTGCGTTGAGGGCCAGCAGGTTGGTCTGTTCGGCAATGGCCCGGATCACATCGAGGATGTGGCTGATATTGGTGCTGCGCTGGGCGACCTGGGCGACTGCCTTGTCGGCCTGATGCATGTCCTCAACCAGGGTATGGATCTCGTTGCGGGCCCTGCTCAAGGTCTGCTGGGCCGTGCTGACATGGTGGGTCGCCGCTTCCGACTCCTGCGCCGCCTGTTCCGCATAGCCCGCCACGCTGACTGCCGTGGTGCTCATCTCGTGCATGGCGCTGACCACGCTCTCCAGCTCCAGGCTCTGATCATCCAGGCTGCTGCGCATGGCATCGGCCGTCTGTTTCATGCCCCTGGCCTGCTGATGCACCTGTTGCCCAATCTGCTTGCTGCCCTGCACCATGGCCCTCAGCTTGCCGAGGAAGGCATTGAGATGCCTGCCAAGCTCGATGAGCTCCTGGTGGGTGTCGATGCGCATCTGCTGGGTCAGGTCGCCCTCATTGCTGGCGAGGTGGGAGACGTGGCGGCTGATGAGGGAGAGGGGCGCCGTGATGGTCTGGATGAACCAGACAAGCAGCCCCAGGGCCACCAGGGTGATGACAACGATGGCGATCAGCTGCTGCTGCTGGGTCGCCTGCAACAGGCTGCCGAGCTGCTGGCTGATGGTGTTGGCCTGGCTGAGGGCGAGGGCCTTGGGCACCTTGATCATCAGCCACCACTGGTTGTCGGCAGCCTCGATCCGTATGGGCTGCTGCAGGATGAAATCGCTGTCGGTATCGGCGGGGTGTCCATTCGGGGCAACCAGTCCGGCCTCTGTCAGGGGGCGCCCCAGTTTGTCCGAATGGCGGTTGCTGCCGACGATGAAGCCCGTCTTGCTGACCAGGGTGACCTCGGCCTGGTTGTCATAGAGGCTCTTGCCAAGGTGCTCGGCCAGTTGCTGGAAGATGGGCAGGTTCATGTCGACCCCGGTGATCCCGGCAAACTTGCCATCCTTGAGGACGGGCACCGTCAGGCTGGTCATCAGCATCTTCTGACCAGGGCTTATCTCGTAGAGGTAGGGTTCCATCAGGCAGGGGCGACGTGTCTCGCGACCGCAGAGATACCACTCGCTGTTGCGAATGCCGAATTCATTGCGCGAGGTGTCGAACTTGGCGTCACTGGTGGCGGCATCTATGGTCTGCTGCGCGATGTTTCCGTTCTGTTCCCGGGTGAAGTAGACCTCGAGACTGCCCTTGCCGGCAACCGAATGGCTGGCGCCCGTCTGCCAGTCGGCGTCCTGTTCGTCGTAACCGTTGGGTTCGAACTGGGCGTAGATGGAGCTGATCCCGTTTGCCTGGTGCAGGCGGCTGCCAAGTAGGAGCTCCACTTGCGGGCGACTCAGCCGCTGGTCCGGCTGGGCCATGCTTCCTTCAAGCTGCGCCGCCATGCCGAGCGGTATCTGATAGGCCTGCTGCAACTGGTCTTCGATCTGCACGGCATACCGCTCTGCCTGGAATTGCAGGGAACGGGAAACCTCCTGCTCCAGGGCGCCACGGGTCTGCGCCATGATGTCATCGCGCAGGCCGTTCAGCGAGGAGGACTGTATCCATGTCATGGCGACGCCACTGGCGAGAAAAAGTCCCAGCGTGAGCAACAACAACTTGGTCTTGAGCGAACGTTGTTTCATTCGACAACTCCTTTTGGCAAGAATGACAACGATATGGTCGGAGCGGGTCCTGACAGTTGTACTGTACTGGATTTGTTGATGGGTTTGTGCACGGCTTCTGGTTATAATTTTGGCCTTCCCGAGCGTTGATGGAACAGTCGCAATGAGCAATGCACTGAGCAGTATTCCGCCGGTAGTCGAGATGGACTACCCCTTCCCGGCCAAACCACAGCCCCTGACTCCCGAGCAGAAGGCGACCCTGATCGCCGAGATCAAGGTGCTGCTCGAGGCGCGCCAGGCCGTGCTGGTTGCCCATTACTACACGGATCCCGAGATCCAGGCCCTGGCAGAAGCCACCGGTGGCTTCGTGGGTGACTCCCTGGAGATGGCCCGCTTCGGTCGCGACCATGCGGCCCAGACCCTGATCGTGGCCGGTGTGCGCTTTATGGGAGAGACCTCCAAGATCCTGAGCCCCCACAAGCGGGTGCTGATGCCGACGCTGGAGGCCGAGTGCTCGCTTGATCTGGGTTGTCCCATCGACCAGTTCTCCGCCTTCTGCGATGCCCACCCCGATCACATCGTGGTGGTCTATGCCAATACCTCGGCAGCGGTGAAAGCGCGGGCCGACTGGGTGGTCACCTCCAGCATTGCGCTGGAGATCGTCGAACATCTGGACAGTCAGGGTCACAAGATCATCTGGGGCCCGGACAGACACCTCGGCGCCTACATCGAGAAGAAGACAGGGGCCGAGATGCTGCGCTGGCAGGGTCACTGCATCGTGCACGACGAGTTCAAGGCCAAGGCGCTGCGCGAGCTCAAGGCCCAGAACCCGGATGCCGCCGTGCTGGTGCACCCGGAGTCCCCGGCCTCCGTCATCGAACTGGCGGATGCGGTGGGTTCTACCAGCCAGCTCATCAAGGCCGCCAAAGAGCTGCCCCAGCAGAAACTGATCGTGGCGACCGATCGCGGCATCTTCTACAAGATGCAGCAGGCCTGCCCGGAGAAAGAGATGGTGGAGGCGCCCACCGGCGGCGATGGTGCCACCTGCCGCAGCTGCGCCCACTGCCCCTGGATGGCGATGAACGGCCTGGTGGCCATCAAGGAGGCCCTGACCGACGGCGCCGAGCGTCACGAGATCCATGTGGATGAGGCACTGCGTCTCAAAGCGCTTGTCCCGCTCGACCGCATGCTGGATTTCGCCGCCGAGCTCAAGCTCAAGACCCAGGGCAACGCCTGACTGACGCTGATGGCAAGATGCAAAGAGGGCTCCCGCGGGAGCCCTCTTTATTTATCCGTCATCTGTATCGTCAGATGATGACGGTGGAGAAGCTGTGCTCCTCGTCGGGCGGGACGGTGATCCCGTCCTCGGCGGTGATGGCCGCCTCGACACAGAGCATGGTGCGATAACCGTCGTCACTCATATCGGCCATGGCGCTGGCCCCTTCCTGCCAGGGGGTCCAGACCACCACGCTGTCGTGGTTGCCGCTGACCACCCGGGTGGTGCGCTCACCATCCTGCACGCTGACCATGGCATCGGGCTGGCGGTAGATGCGATCCATGGCTGCGGTGACGGTCAGCGCTCCCTGTTGCAGTTCGTTGCGGCCGGTCAGCTTGTCCAGATAGGGTTCGCCGAGGCCGGTCACGGTTACCGCTTCCGGCGCACTGATCTGCAGGTAGGTGTGCAGGGCGGCATTGTAGGTGAGCGCTGACTTGCCGGTGTTGCGGGTGGTCAGCACCAGGGAAAGCTCCTTGCCGACCAGTACGTCCAGCTCCAGCTCGAAGGCATGGGGCCAGAGCGTCCTGCTGGCATCGTTGTCACGCAGGGAGAGGTGGACGAGTGTGCCATCCCCGTGATCGGAGACCCCATCCAGCGTCCACAGGCAGTTGCGTGCGAAGCCATGAGCCGGCTTGCCGCTGCCAACGCGAGCGGGGGAGGGGCCGAACCAGGGCCAGCAGAGGGGAATGCCGCCGCGAATGGGCTTGCTGCCATCCAGTATCGCCTTGTCGCTGAGCCAGAGAGAGGCCGGTTCACCATGGCGTTGGTAACGCAGCACATGGGCGCCAAACAGGCTTATCTCGGCCCTGGCGTGCTCATTGTCTATGGTCAGCAGGGGCAGGCCATCCTGGCTCAGGGTGCAGTGGGCAGTCAGCGTACGTGTCGGTGTCATAAAGGCTCCAGTGCTCGGGGACATTCAGAAAGGGTCCGTGATTCAGAATACAAAAAGGCGGCCATTGGCCGCCTTTTTTCAAGCTACGCGATTGCGCATCCCAAATTACTTGGAGATGTGAGCGATCAGGTCCAGAACCTTGCTGGAGTAGCCCATTTCGTTGTCGTACCAGGAGACGACTTTCACGAAGGTCTTGTTCAGCTGGATACCAGCCTTGGCATCGAACACGGAAGTCTGACGCTCACCCAGGAAGTCGGTGGAAACCACTTCGTCTTCGGTGTAGCCCAGCACGCCCTTCATGGCGCCTTCGGAGGCAGCCTTCATGGCCTGGCAGATTTCAGCGTAGGACGCTTCTTTCTTCAGGTTGACGGTCAGGTCAACAACGGACACGTCCGGAGTCGGCACGCGGAAGGCCATGCCGGTCAGCTTGCCATTCAGTTCCGGGATGACCACGCCAACAGCCTTGGCAGCACCGGTAGAGGACGGGATGATGTTCTGAGCCGCACCGCGGCCACCGCGCCAGTCTTTGGCAGACGGACCATCAACGGTCTTCTGGGTAGCAGTGGTAGCGTGAACGGTGGTCATCAGGCCGGATTCGATACCGAAGGTATCGTTCAGAACCTTGGCGATGGGGGCCAGGCAGTTGGTGGTGCAGGAAGCGTTGGAAACGATGTCCTGGCCAGCGTAGGAATCCTGGTTGACGCCCATGACGAACATCGGGGTAGCGTCTTTGGACGGACCGGTCAGTACGACTTTCTTGGCACCGGCAGCGATGTGCTTGCGAGCGGTTTCGTCGGTCAGGAACAGACCGGTTGCTTCGGCAACAACGTCAACACCGATTTCGCCCCATTTCAGGTTGGCCGGGTCACGTTCAGCGGTAACACGTACGGTTTTGCCGTTGACGATCAGGTTGCCGTCTTTGACTTCAACAGTGCCCTTGAAGCGACCGTGAGTGGAGTCGTACTTCAGCATGTAAGCCATGTAGTCAACGTCGATCAGGTCGTTGATACCAACCACTTCGATGTCAGCACGCTCAGCGGCCAGACGGAAAACGAAACGACCGATACGGCCAAAACCGTTAATACCTACTTTGATAGTCATAATTGGTTACCTAACTGTTCAGTAGTCAAAGAAAATTCCGTTTGTAAATTTACTAGAACTCCCTCGCGAGTCAACCAACAATCTGCGCGAAATTGCGCTATATCATGAAAAACTGTGAAATTTATTTTCGGTTTATGTAACTGGCTACCAACTTTTGTTGAATGCATCATCAGCAAAGTCGGTGGCAGAGAACAACAATAGTGCCTGCCCGGTCACACATCCAGCCGGGGAGATATGTAAAAATGTGCGCGGTTCAGCATGGCCAAAGAGCCACTGTTCAAGTACCAACCATAAAAATTAATCACAAAATAGCGTAGACAGAATCCACAGCGGGAATTCTCAAACTATGACCACCCTGATTGAACAGCTGGCTGCCGCCAAAGGCATTGCCAGTGAGTATGTTGATGCCTGGGGCCAGCCGGCCCTGGTATCGGAAGAGAGCAAGGCCGCCATGCTGGGCGCCATGGGCTACCGCGTCGACGACGAGGCCGCCCTGTCCGAACAGCTTGAGCAGGAGCACCGCCAGCACTGGCTGCGCGCGCTGGATCCCGTGATGGTGGTACGCAGCGGCGACGCCGTTACTCTTGAGGTTCGCCTCCCCATCGAATTCGTCAACGATGCCCTCACCTGGCAGCTCCAGCAGGAGCAGGGTGCAGTGCTGTCCGGTCAACTCACTCCCATCGAGGGTGAGCTGGTCGGGGTGGCCGAGTTCGACGAGATGGAGTGTCAGGCCTATCGCGTCACCCTGGATGTGCAGCCTGCGCTGGGTTATCACCAGCTCATCCTGCTGGAAGAGGGCAATGACGAGCCGCTGGCCACGATGCGTCTCATCGTCGCCCCCAAGTCCTGCTACAAGCAGGCGCCCATCGCCAATGGTCGCAAGGTGTGGGGCCCGAGCGTCCAGCTCTACTGCCTGCGCAGCCGCCACAACTGGGGCATCGGCGATTTCAGCGATCTCGGCCAGCTGGTTGAGAACGCAGCCGCCTGGGGAGCCCACTTCGTCGGTCTCAACCCCATTCATGCCCTCTATCCGGCGAACCCGGAGAGTGCCAGCCCCTACAGCCCCTCTTCCCGCCGCTGGCTCAACGTCGCCTATATCGATGTGGAAGCGGTGCCCGAATTCCTGGGCAACGATCGCCTGAAAGCGGAGGTGGCGAGCCCGGCCTTCCAGCAGCACCTCACCTCCCTGCGGGTCAAGGACAACGTGGATTACACCGGCGTCATCCAGACCAAGATCGGGATGCTGCGCCAGGTGTTCGACCAGGCCAGCTTCAGCGCCGAGCGTCAGGCTGCGTTCGATGCCTTCGTGGCTGCCGGCGGTGACAGCCTGCAACAGCAGGCAGCGTTTGACGCCCTTCAGGCCCACTTCTATGCCAAGGGCGAGAATGCCTGGGGCTGGCCGGTCTGGCCCGAGGCGCTGCGCGATTACCACAACCCCGAAGTGGCGGCCTGGATGGCCGAGCACCAGCAGGATGTGGCCTTCTATCTCTATCTGCAATTCCTGGCTGACGAGCAGTTGGCCCGGGCCGATGCCCGCGCCAAGGCCGCCGGCATGGTGATGGGGATCTACCGGGATCTGGCGGTGGGCGTCTCCGAAGGCTCCACCGAGATCTGGGCAAACCGGGATCTCTACTGCCCGAAAGCCTCGGTCGGTGCACCGCCCGACATTCTCGGCCCCCTCGGCCAGAACTGGGGCCTGCCCCCCATGAACCCGAACCAGCTGTTCGAGGCCGCCTACCAGCCCATGGTGGATCTGTTCCGTGCCAACATGCGCTCCTGCGGCGCCCTGCGTATCGACCACGTGATGGCCTTGCTGCGCCTGTGGTGGGTGCCGCCCGGAGAGTCGGCCGCCAAGGGGGCCTACATCTATTACCCTGTGAACGATCTGCTGGGGATCCTGGCCCTCGAGTCTCATCGCAACCAGTGCCTGCTGATCGGCGAGGATCTGGGGACCGTGCCGGAGGGGATCGACGTGACCCTGAAAGAGAACGGCGTCCACTCCTACAAGGTGTTCTTCTTCGAGCGCTCCAAGGACGATGGTGGCTTCATCTCCCCGGCCCACTACGCCGAGCAGGCGATGTCCGCCCTGACCACCCACGACATGCCGACCCTCAAAGGCTTCTGGCACTGCGACGATCTGGCGCTGGGACGTGAACTGGGCCTGTACCCGGATGAAGACGTACTCAAGACCCTGTATGCTGATCGCCACCAGGCCAAGCAGCGGATCCTTGACAGCCTGCATGCTCATGGGGTCATCTCTGGCAATATCAGTCACGACGTGAACTGGGTCGGCATGAATACCGAGCTCAACCACGGTCTGCAACTGCACATGTCCCGCGGCAGCTGTGCCCTGTTCAGCACCCAGCTCGAAGACTGGCTGGAGATGGACAAGCCGGTCAACGTGCCGGGTACCAGCTACGAGTACCCCAACTGGCGTCGCAAGCTCTCCCGGGATCTGGAGGATATCTTCGCCGACGAGGCGCTCAAGAATCTGGCGGGCAAGATGAGCCGGGCCCGTGACGAGGCCAGCCGTTGAGCCTTGAACGCCAACATGTGACTCACTTTCATCCGCTTCGGCTTCGGCCGAAGCGGATGTTCAGCCATCAAAGGAAATGTCGATGCCCGTTGAACGTTTGGTTGCCGCCCGCTGTGCCGATCCCTTCTCCCATCTAGGACTGCTGGCCAATCCGGATGGGCCAGGCCTGAAACTCACCGCCTGGTTGCCCGATGCACTCGAGGTCCGGGTCAGGGATCTCAAGTCAGGCAAGATAGTTGCCACCCTGACCGCCGCTGACGAAGCGGGCCTCTTTGAAACTGTTTTCACCCGCCGCAAGAATCCCTTCCCCTACCAGCTCATCGCGACCTACGCCGACGCCAGTGCCGACATCATCGATCCCTATCAGTTCCAGGCTGCCGCCTGGGAGGGGCTGGCGGAACTCACCTGGCAACCGGAAAACCTCTACCACACCCTCGGCGCCCAGTTGCGCACCGTGACGCACCTCGGCCAGCAGGTGGAAGGGGTACGCTTTGCCGTCTACGCGCCGAGCGCCACCGCCGTGAGCCTCATCGGCGATTTCAACTTCTGGGATGGCCGCCGTCACCCCATGCAGCGCAGCCAGTGCGGCCACTGGGTGCTGTTCGTGCCGGGGCTCAAGGCCGGGGATCGCTACAAGTTCGAACTCAAGGACCCGGCGGGCAATCGCCTGCCCCACAAGAGCGACCCGGTGGGCTTCTACTGCGAGCAGTACCCCTCGTTCGCCTCCGTGGTCTATGACCACGGCCAGTACCAGTGGCAGGACGCCGACTGGCGCGAGAGTCAGCTCAATGACAAGCGCGAGCAGCCCCTTTCCATCTACGAGCTGCACGTGGGTTCCTGGAAGCGTCACTCCAACGGCGACAGCCTGAGCTGGCGCGAGCTGGCGGTGGAACTGGTGGATTACATCAAGGAGATGGAGTACACCCACATCGAGCTGCTGCCAGTCTCCGAGCATCCCTTCAGCGGCTCCTGGGGCTACCAGCCGGTGGGCATGTTCTCCCCCACCAGCCGCTACGGCACGGCCGACGATTTCAAATACTTCGTGGATCAGTGCCACCAGGCGGGGATCGGCGTGATTCTGGATTGGGTGCCCGCCCACTTCCCGTCCGATGCCCACGGCCTGGCCCGCTTCGACGGCACGCCGCTCTACGAGTACGAAGATCCGCGCCGTGGCTGGCACCCGGACTGGAACTCCTACATCTATGACTTCGGTCGCGACACCGTGCGCCAGTTCCTGGTGGCCAGCGCCCTGTTCTGGCTCGACAAGTTCCACATCGACGGCCTGCGGGTGGATGCGGTCGCCTCCATGCTCTATCTGGATTATTCCCGCAACGCCGGTGAGTGGGTGCCCAACGTCGATGGCGGCAACCACAACTACGAGGCGATCAGCCTCTTGAAGTGGACCAACGAGGAGGTGTACGGCAAGTACCCCCATGCCATGACCATCGCCGAGGAGTCCACCGCCTTCGCCGGGGTTTCCCGTCCCACCTTCCTCGGCGGCCTGGGTTTTGGCTTCAAGTGGAATATGGGCTGGATGCACGACACCCTCAGCTACATGCAGAAGGAGCCCATCCACCGCCGTTACCACCACAACGACATGACCTTCTCCATGGTGTACCACTATGACGAGAACTTCATCCTGTCCCTCTCCCACGACGAGGTGGTCCACGGCAAGCACTCCCTGCTCTACAAGATGCCCGGCGACGAGTGGCAGCAGGCCGCGAACCTGCGCGCCTACATGGGCTTCATGTATGCCCACCCCGGCAAGAAGCTGAACTTCATGGGTACCGAGATCGCCCAGAGCAACGAGTGGAACCACGACGCCCAGCTGCCCTGGCACCTGTTGCAGTATCCCAAGCACGGCGGCCAGCAGCGGCTGATCCGGGATCTCAACCACCTCTATCGTCACGAGGCTGCCTTGTATCAGGCCGATTATGAACAGACCGGCTTCCGCTGGCTGGATCACAACGACGCCGACAACAGCATCTTCGCCTGGCTACGGGCGGACAAGCTGGGGGCGCATCCCCTGATGGTGGCCTGCAACTTCACCCCGGTGCCTCGGGTCGGCTATCGCCTCGGGGTGCCGGCGGCCGGCCACTATCGGGTGGTGCTCAACACCGACAGCGAGCATTACTGGGGCAGCAACTATGATGTGGGTCTGGTCTTCGTCGCCGAGCCGACGCCCTGGCAGGGCATGGCGCACAGCATAGTGCTGGATCTGCCGCCGCTCGCGACCTTGTTCATCAAACAGGAGTCTTGATGTTCGCAATGGAAAACGGGGTGGATCACCCGCTGGGCGCCCGGCTCGACGAGACGGGCTGCCACTTCTGCGTCTGGGCACCGCAATCGGACAAGGTGGAGCTCTGCCTGTTCGACGAACAGGAGCAGGAGCAGGCCCGGCTGGCCCTGCCCGGCCGGCGAGGCCAGTACTGGTTCGGCCATGTGCTCGGCGTCAAGGTCGGTCAGCGCTACGGTTATCGGGTCCATGGCAGTCCCCAGGACGGCCTGTTGTTCGACCCGGACAAGCTGCTGATCGACCCCTATGCCAGGGCACTGAGCCGTCCTACCTACTGGGACGACGCCCTCTATCAGGGGGACAGCGCGGCCATGGTGGCCAAGTCCGTGGTGGTGGACGATGCCTTCGACTGGCAGGGGGTCGGCAAGCCCGGCATCCCGCCCGAGCGGGTCGTGCTCTACGAGACCCACGTCAAGGGTTTCACCCGCCAGCACCCCGGGATCCCCAAGGAGCTGCAGGGCACCTATCTGGGCATCAGCCACCCGCTGATGATCGAGCACCTGCAGTCGCTGGGGGTCACCTCGGTGCAGCTGATGCCGGTGGCGGCCTTCATGTCCGAGCCCAGGCTCGAGCAGCTGGGGCTCACCAACTACTGGGGCTACAACCCCATCGCCTTCTTCGCCCCCGAGCCGCGCTACGCGGCGAAGGAGGCGGTAACCGAGTTCAAGACCATGGTGCGCGAGCTGCACCGGGCCGGGATCGAGGTGATCCTGGACGTGGTCTACAACCACACCGCGGAGTCGGGTTTCGACGGCCCCATGCTCTCCCTCAAGGGGTTTGACAACGCGGGCTACTACGCCTTCGAGTCGGGGGCCCACGGTCCGGATTACCATCGCCACGCCAACGTCACCGGCTGCGGCAACAGCGTCAATCTGGATCACCCCAATACCCTGCGACTGGTGCTCGATGCCCTGCGCTACTGGGTCACCGAGATGCAGGTGGACGGTTTCCGCTTCGATCTGGCGGTCACCCTGGCGCGGGAAGCGGGGGAGTTCGATCCCATGAGCGCCTTCTTCAAGGCCATGATGGCGGATCCCGTGCTGGCGCGGGTCAGGCTCATCGCCGAACCCTGGGACATCGGCCCCTTCGGCTATCGTCTCGGCCAGTTTCCGAGCCAATGGCTGGAGATCAACGATCGTTACCGCGACACGGTGCGCGCCTTCTGGCGCGGGGATGCGGGCAAGATGGGGGATTTTGCCACCCGTCTGGTGGGCTCGCGGGATCTCTTCCCGAAGAACTGGCGCTCCCCCCACACCAGCGTCAACTACCTCTGCTATCACGACGGCTTCACCCTCGAGGATTTGGTCTCCTACAACCAGCGCCACAACCAGGCCAACGGCGAGGACAACCGAGACGGTCACGGCAACAACCTCTCCAGCAACCACGGGGTGGAGGGGCCGACCCTGGACCCGCGCATCAACAACCTGCGCCAGCAGCAGAAGCGCAACCTCATCGCCACCCTGCTGCTGTCACAGGGGACGCCCCACTTCCTGGCCGGGGACGAGATGGGCCGCAGCCAGCTCGGCAACAACAACGCCTACTGTCAGGACAACCAGATAAGCTGGGTGAACTGGCAACTGCGCCCGGAGGACGAACGGCTGCTCGCCTTCACCCGCCAGATGATGGCGCTGCGGGCGGAGTCCGGGGTCTTCTCCAACCTGCAACTGAGCGACGACGGCTGGAACGGCAAGGCGACCAGCTGCCACCAGGTGAACTGGTATCACCCGGACGGCCATCAGCTCACCGATCAGGACTGGCACGCCCCCATGGGGCAGGCGTTTGCCATGGACATCGGCATGATCGGCTGCACCGGGGAGCGCTGGTACGTGCTGTTCAACGCCAGCGACTATGACATCCAGTTCCGCCTGCCGCCGCCGGGGGAGGGCATGGAGTGGATCCAGACCATCGACACCGCCACCAACGACGGCCTGCCCTTCCTGCCGGACGACATCAAGCGGCAGGTGGCGGTGGGGCGTGCCCACTCCCTCAAGCTGCTGGAGCGGGTCGCCCTGCCGGCGGCGGTGCTGGCGAGTGAAGGGGTGGTGGCAGCGGATGTTGTCGCCGTGTTGCCAACGGGATCACAGTTCCCGCTGGCGGGGTAGAGCCAGGCGCCCTGACTGGGTATGCTGGGCACCGTTATCAGTGGTGAGGAGCCGGAATGAGCAGTAACAACCCTGAACAGTGGCGCGACAAGCTGAGTGCAGAGCAGTTCCACGTCTGCTGGGAGAAAGGGACCGAGCGTCCCTACAGCGGTGCACTGCTGCACAACCGCAAGAGCGGCGATTACCACTGCGTCTGCTGCAAGCAGGTGCTGTTCCACTCAGGCGCCAAGTTCGACGCGGGCTGCGGCTGGCCCTCGTTCGACCGGGCCATCGAGGGGACGGTGACCTACACCGAGGACAACAGCCACGGCATGAAGCGGGTGGAGATCACCTGCAGCCAGTGCGGCTCCCACCTCGGCCACGTCTTCCCCGACGGGCCGACCGAGACCGGCCAGCGCTACTGCGTCAACAGCCTGAGCCTGGATTTCGAGCCCGACGCCTGATCCCCGACACGACCAGCGGCGCCTCCCTTCGGAGGCGCCGCTTTTTTATCTCCCCCTGTCAGGTGCCGGGCTATGCCAGCGGCAGGTAGATGTCGGTGACCAGCTCATGGGTGGGCACCTCGTGTACAAAGTTGTGGTAGTGGAAGAAGAGCGGAAAATCCCGCAGCTCTTCGCCGCTGGCGGGCAGCCAGTCGCGGTAGAGCGCCCGGGCACAGTCGGCCAGGAGGTCGTGGGAGCCGTGGTGGCGTACCACGGCGCAGCGCCCGGCCGGGATGAGGGCATTCTTCACGCCCCATTCATTGTCCTCGGCGACGGGGGACTCGACGCTGCCACAGAGGGTAAAGCGAAACGCCGCACCCTCCGTCGTGGCGGGGTCGTCCGGCGCCAGACCATAGGTCCGGCTGGTGGCGACCGGGGAGCCGCCCGTGGCCTTGCGCCACTGGATGAAGCGCGCCGCGGTGTCGTTGATGCGCTCGGGCAGGCCCTGATGGGTCAGGGCGGCGACGGCGGTCTGCGGGAACTGGATGATGTCGACTCGCATGGGGTCAATCCTCTTTGTGGGGGGCCGTGGCAGGCAGCGATGCCAGTTGGCCCAGTCCGGGTGCTGCCTGAACTGGCTGGGCGTCAGGCCGAACGTCTGCTTGAAGGCGCGACTGAAAGATTCGCCATGCTGGAAGCCGGCATCGAGGGCGATATCAGTCACCTTGTCCAGAGGCGCGAATGCCAACCGGTAAGAGGCCTGCTTCAGCCGCAGCAGCTGGATGTAACGCCCCAGCGGCACGCCGCAGTAAGCGGCAAATTGCCGATGAAAGTGAAAGGGCGAAAAGTGCGCCACGGCGCTGAGCCGCTCCAGCGACAGGTCGTCGTCGAGATGGCGCTCGATGTGCTCTGTCACCGTTTGAAAGCGTCGGCGGTAGGCCTCTGTCTGGTTGTGATCCATGGTCTCTCCTCTGTGCTGCCCACTATCGGCCAACGGGCCCGAGCTGTCCTGACGGATCTTGCTCTCTTTGCCTCCCTTCGGGGAGAAGATCCACGACCGACAGCCCGGCGGGCGCTGCCTGACTTGTCGCGGGTTCGTCAGGCCAACAACAGGGCTGCCCCCGTCAGCAGGGCGGCGAGGGGCAGCACGGGGAGCCGTGGCACCCGCAGCAGGTAGAAGCCGACGGCGGCCAGCGCCAGATCGGTGGGGGAGAGCACGGCGCTCTGCCACACCGGCTGATAGAGGGCCGCCAGCAGCAGCCCCACCACGGCGGCGTTGATACCGGCCACGGCCCCCGCCAGACGGGGGCGGGCCAGCCAGTGCTGCCAGCAGGGGCCCAGCGCCCAGAGCAGCAAGAAACCCGGCAGGAAGAGCGCCAGGGTCGCCAGCAGCGCTCCGATGAGGGGAGTGGCGGGCAGCAGCACGGCGCCCAGGTAGGTGGCCAGGGTGAACATGGGGCCGGGTACCAGCTGGGCCAGGCCGTAGCCGGTCAGGAACTGCTGCTCGCTCAGGTGGTGACCCAGGCTCTCCTGCAACAGGGGCAGCACCACGTGACCACCTCCAAACACCAGGCTGCCTGCCCGGTAAAACTCGGCCAGCAACTGGCTGACGGGGCCGCTCGCCACCAGGGGCAGGCCGACGAACAGCAGGGCGAACAGCAGCAGGGTCGGCCAGTGAGGCTGGCGAGCAGGAGTGGACGCGAGGCCCTGACTCCCCGGGTGCGGCTCGCGCAAGGCACAGAGCAGGGCCGCGCCGAGCAGCATGGCGACCTGGGTCAGAAGCCCGGGGGCGCACCAGAGGGCGGCGGCGGTGGCCACCATGACCCCCTGTTGCAGTGCCGTCTTGCAGAACTGGCGGCTCATGGTGAGCACGGCATCCGCCACCACGACGAGCGCCAGCAGCTTGAGGCCGTGCAGGGCGGCGTCCAGCCAGAGGCTGCCCGCAAGCTGACCCAGACCGACGGCGGCCGCCAGCAACAGCAGGAAGGAGGGGAGGGTAAAGCCGACGAAGGCGGCCAGGGCGCCGCTGATGCCGGCGCGGTGGCGGCCGATGGCAAAGCCGAGCTGGCTGGAGGCCGGACCCGGCAGCAGTTGGCACAGGGCCAGCAACTGGGCGAACTCCGCCTGGCTCAGCCAGCCCAGCCGCTGGACAAAGGTGCGCTGAAAATAGCCGATATGGGCGGCCGGCCCGCCAAAACTGATGCACCCCAGCCACAAGAACTGCATGAATACCTGTCCCATCTTCCCCTCCTCGTCATCATCCTGGCCCGGATAATATGACAAAAAAGTGACAGTTTGGTGACGGTACGCCCTCCCGCGCTGCCTGCCATCAACAGGGGCTGGCGGGGGGCTGGTCGCCTCCGCCAGCAGACGAGAGGTACCGGGGTGACGCGCGGCAGCCTGCCGGTGAGGGTCAGGGGGCCGGTTGTGCCTGGGGCAGGTAGCATTGTCCCGCCAGCCAGCAGGCGATGGACTGGCGACTGGCATCGAAGTGAGGCTCGGGCAGAGTGTGCGGGTCGCACCAGCTCCAGCCCTCGCATTTTTCCGGCTCCAGCAGTTGCGGCTCCCCGTCCACCTCTGCCAGCAAGGTGACCGAGATGTAGTGCAGGCCGCTCTCGCGCCAGGTCTCCAGGTTGTTGGTGACGGCGATGACGCGAGGCTGGTGGATGACGAAGCCGGTCTCCTCCGCCACCTCCCGGATGGCTGCCGACTCGAAGGTCTCCCCCAATTCCAGATGACCGCCTGCGATGGACCAGTAGGGGGCATGGCTGCCCTTGCGCTTGCCAAGCAGTACCTGGCCCTGGCCATTGGTGAGAATGACGCCGACACCGACGCGGGGATAGGGGGTAGACATAGGGGAGGCTCCTTGCTGAGACGGCGGGGTGCGCCAGGGAAAACGGGCCTACCTTAGGGGGGATGGGCCCGTTGTGCAAGCCGCCTGTTCAAGGGCGATCGGATGCCGATTTTCCATCGCTTAAATGGATGGGTCTGGCGATATTCTATCTGTTAAATAGATGGGAAATGCCTCCGGATCAGGGCAGTCTGACCAGCATCTTGCCGGTATTGCGGCCCTGGAACAGTCCGATAAAGGCTTGCGGCATGCTGGCCAGCCCCTCGCTGACGGTCTCCTCGGCCTGGAGGGTGCCCGCCTCGAAGGCCGGCATGGCCTCGGCCAGGAACGCCCCGTAGTGTTGCCAGTGATCGGAGACCAGCAGCCCCTGCATCAGGATGCGCTTGCGGATCACCTGGGAGAGGTTGCGCGGGCCGCTGGCCTGGCCGTTGCTGTTGTACTGCTCGATGAGGCCGCACAGCACGATGCGCCCGTGCACCACCAGGTGGTTGAGGGCGGCATCCAGCATGGCGCCCCCCACGTTCTCGAAGTAGACGTGGATGCCTTCGGGGGCGAGGCGGGCCAGCTCGGCGTCGAGATCAGGGGTCTCCCGGTAGTTGATCACCGCATCGGCTCCCAGGGTCTTGAGGTAGGCGACCTTGTCGGCCGAGCCGGTGGAGCCGATGACCCTGGCCCCCGCCTGCTTGGCGAGCTGGACCGCCATGGTGCCGACCGCCCCGGAGGCTGCCGAGACCAGCAGGGTTTCACCGGCCTTCAGGTGTGCCACCTTGTGCAGGCCCGCCCAGGCGGTCATGCCCGGCATGCCGAGGGCGCCGAGGAAGCGCTGGGGCGGCAGGGTGGTGTCGGGCAGGCGGGTGAGCTGGGCGGCGTTTGCCACGAAGGCATCCCGCCAGCCCAGCATGCTGCTCACCTTGTCCCCCACCTTGAAATCGGGGTGGCGCGATGCCTGTACCGTGCCGATGGCGCCGCCGTCGAGGGGACCGTTGAGGGGGAAGGGAGGAACGTAGCTTTTTGCCTCGCTCATGCGGCCGCGCATGTAGGGGTCCACCGACAGCCACTGGTTGGCGACCTGCACCTCTCCCTCCTGCAGGGCGGGCAGGGGCACGTCCCGGAGGGCGAAGTCCTCCAGGGTGGGGAGACCGGTGGGGCGACGCAGCAGTTGGATTTGATGGCTGATGGCATTCATGGGCATTCTCCGGCAGTGGGGCCGCGCGTCGGGCGGCGGCCTGGCATTTTTGTTTGTGTGCAAACTAAAATCAGGGTAGTCCTGAACGCGGGGGCTGGCAACTGTTTTGTGTGCAAACTATTCAGCCCCGAAGTTGATGGGGTATACTGCCCCCCTTGTCGTCAGCGAGGTCCTCCATGAGCGAATTGAAAAAGCAGGTCTGTTTTGCCCTCTACAGCGCCTCCAATGCGGTGATGCGTGCCTATCGGCCGCTGCTGGACAAGCTGGATCTCACCTATACCCAGTACCTGGTGATGCTCTCGCTCTGGGCCCGGGACGAGGTCAGCCTCAAGGAGATAGGGCAGGAGACCGGACTGGATGCGGGCACCCTGACCCCCATCGTCAAGCGGCTGGAGAGCAAGGGGTGGCTGACCCGAACCGTCTCCCACGAGGATGAGCGGCAAAAGTGCATCAGTCTGACCGAGGCGGGACGCCAGTTGCAGCAGGAGGTCAGGGAGTGCTGTCTGGCGGACAGCTTGCGCAATCAGGTGGATCTGGCCGATGCTGAGTTGGCCCAGCTCAAGCAGCTTTGCGATCGCGTGGCGGCGCAGCTGGGGCGCTGATCCCTTTTCCCGTCAGGAGTGACCCGATGAAACCCATGCAATCCCTGCTGCCTCTGTTTGCCATCCTGCTGTGCGCCTGCGCCGATACCTCCTATCCCCGTTCCGAGCTGCAGATCGACGATGCCGATGCCTGGCAGGCCATCTGCAAGGACGGGGTCCGGGTGCGGGCGGTCACCGACGAGGGGATCTGTGCGGATCACCGCGGGGTGGCCATGTGGACAAATAAACCAAGGGCTGCACGGATGGCAGAAGAAGCGGCCAAGTAGTGTGACCTGTACGACATAAAATGACATGACCGGCCATGGGGCCGGTTTTTTTCGCGATCTTGCCAGCACTTTGGCACCTTGTTCATGGTGCACTCATTTTTCTCTTCCCATACTGGCCCTCAAGGTAGCAAACCAACAGGAGAGAGAGATGCAATCATCCATCGTCGGGCTCTCCATTCTGTGGGGGCTGGCCAGCTTTGGTGTTCAGGGGGATTTCATCGAGAGCCGTGATACCGCCTCCCCCTCCTGGCAGGCCGAGTCCAGAGTGGAGATGGAAGGGTACTTGATGGAGTCGTTGGGCGCCGATCGCTGGGTGTTCGACAACGGCAGCGAGAGCCTGGAAATATCTCTGCCTAAAGGGCAGTGGGTGTCGACCGGTGAGCGGCTGCGGCTGCGTGGCGAACCCCTGCAGGAGCAGAGCGGCTGGTTGCTGCAGGTGCAGGACGTCAGCCAGGTCGAGGCATGACGAGGCGTTCGCCACCTGGCGGCGCGAGGGCGCCCGGGGGCGGTGTTGACCGCGAATGCCCTTGATAGCAGAGACAAGAAGAGGAGGCCCGGGCCTCCTCTTGCTTTTGGTGCTCCCCGGATGAGGGGTGGGTCAGCCCAGGTGGTTGAGGGGCAGGGCGGTCTTGTGCTTGATGCGGCGCAGCACGAAGCTTGAACGCACCCCGGTCACGCCGGAGATGTGGGTCAGCTTGTCCAGCAGGAAGTGCTGGTAGTGCTCCATGTCCCGCACCACCACCTTGAGCTGGTAATCCGCATCGTTGCCGGTGATGAGGTCGCACTCCAGCACCTCGGGCAGATCCTTGACGGCGCGATCGAAGTTCTCGAACCGCTCCGGAGTGTGCCTGTCCATGGAAATGTGAATGTAGGCGGTGAGGGTCAGCCCCAGTTGGCGGGCATTGAGCAGGGTGACATGGGTATCGATGAGACCGGCATCCTCCAGCGCCTTGACCCGGCGCGAGCAGGGGGAGGGAGAGAGCCCGACCAGCTCGGCCAGCTCCAGGTTGCTGATGCGGCCATTTTCCTGCATCAGCTCCAGAATATGCCTGTCTATACGATCAAGTTTCAGCATTCTCCGTACCTCTTCGCAATTACTAATCCACTTTTCCTAGATTAAGGGTGAACTATTGCAAAAACAACTGAAAATACCTGCTACTTCACAACCACTCACCGCATCGCGGGGAGTACCATGGTTACATCTTCCGGTGGCAAGACAGGCGCCCGACCAGGCACCTGTGGTGAAGGACCTTACCGGGTCAAGAGCCCCATCAGCCGTTCGACCTTATCGGGAAACAACGGGCTGGAACGAGAGCACCCCCTCCCCGAAGGCAACAAAGCAGGCATCCCGGCGCCTGCTTTGTTGTTTTTGCGTTCCGCCCGCTCAGGGGCGGGGCGGCCGGATGCGATAGAGACAGCGGCTGTCCCCCTCCAGCAGATACTGCTCCCGCTCCACCTCGGCCGGCGCCAGCAACCGGCGAAACAGCGCCAGCTCGCTGCGGCAAAAGCCCCGACAGGCCCTGGCCGCACTGCAGATGGGGCAGTGACTCTCCCACCACAGCCAGCTGCCGTCCTCCTCCTGCGACATGTCCGCCATATACCCCTCCTGGGTGCGCAGCGCCTTGAGCGTCATCAGCCTGTCTGCCAGCGCCGGCTGGGTCAGCCTGGATTCATAGCGTGCCTGCATCTGCTGCTCCCGCCGCGTGATGAGCTGCTCCATGCCCGCGTCGCCAAACACCTGCCGGATGTCGTCGATCAGTTGCAGGGTCAGATCGCCATGGGTGTCGGGGAAGCGTTGCCAGGCCTGGTCGGTGAGGTGCCACAGGCGCACCGGGCGACCACGGCCGCGGGCCTCGTCACTAAACCCCACCCAGCCCTCGGACTCCAGGGCCATCAGGTGCTGGCGCGCCCCCATGGACGTCATCTGCAACTGGTCGCCGAGTTCGGCGGCGCTCTGGGGGCCGCGGGTTTTCAGCAGATAGAGGATCTTGTCGGTACTGGCGTTCATGGGGGCTCCGGTGGTGGGTATCGGTGCGGTGACCGCCTGGATGAGGTCATTATGGGTAGCAGGGCGATTTAAATCAACAATCTGCTTTACTTAATGGACGACCCCTCACAATATAAATAAACCGATAACTTTATTTAATGAGGCGAAGATGGAAGGGATCAAGGGACAGGTGACCCTCTGGGTATTGGTGATGACGGTGACGCTGGCGGTGGCGGGGTTCAGCCTGCCTTCCCCCGTCCTGGCGCCGCTGCTGCTGGATCCGGCCCAGGGCATGCTGACGCCACAGGCGTCGGACTGGAGCCGCAAGGTGTGGCTTGGCGTCATCATGGGGCTCTATCCGTTGTTTCAACTGCTGGGGGCCCCCTTGCTTGGCCGCCTCTCCGATCGCCATGGGCGCAAGCCGGTGCTGACACTCTGTCTGGTGGGGGTGCTGGCGGGGTATGTGCTGATGGCCCTCGGCATCGCCTGGCGTTCCCTGCCGCTCTTGCTGCTGAGCCGGGTGGTGGAGGGCTTCTTCAACGGCGACATCGCCATCGTGCAGGCGATGGCGGCGGACATGAGCACGGCCAGGACCAAGGCCCGCAACTTCGCCCGCATCAACATCGGCATGAACCTGGGCTGGGTGGTGGGCCCCATGATCGGAGGCTATGCGGCCGTGGTCTCGGGGGATTACAGCCTGGCGGCCTGGCTGGCGGTGGGGATGACGGTGATCAACCTGCTGCTGGTGTTCTGGCTGCTGCCCAATCGTCCCCCGGTGCCGGCGACCCGGGATGAGGCTCCCCTCTCGACCCGCCAACTGCTGCTGCAACCTCGTCTCCTGCCCTACTTTGCCTTGACCCTGGCAAGCTACGGGGCGGTGCAGCTCTACTTCACCTACTTCAATGTCTGGCTGGTGGAGCGGCTGGCATGGGATCCGGTGCAACTGGCCCAGGCCGCCGTGCTGGTGAGTGTGCCCATGATGCTGGGCTCCTGGATCGGTGAGCAGTTGGCACGGCACTGGCGCGGCAGCTCCCTTGGCATCGTCGGCCACCTGGTGATGGCGGCGGGCATGCTGATGTTCATCCTGCCGACCCAGTGGTGGGGGCTCGCGCTCACCTTCATCCCGGCGGGCATCGGCATGAGCCTGGGGGAGCTGGCCACCTCGGTGGCGGTCTCCAACCGCAGCCATGCCAGCCAGCAGGGGCAGGCGATGGGGCTCTACCGCGGTCTGGCGGTGGGCAGCGAGATCCTGGCGGTGGTGCTGGGCAGCCTGGTGCTGCTGGCGGGGACCGAGTGGCCCTTCTACCTGGCCGGCCTCTGCGGCGTGATCTGTGCCCTCGGTTTCTACGGATTGCGCAGACGGGCGGACAGGCGAAACGCCGTGGCCGGGTGCGCCGAGGCGGGCTGACGAAGGGCGCGGGGATCACAGTTCGGCGACGGGATGGCGGGCCGGACTTGCATCGCGGCGCCGAGTCTGGGACGGTATGGCTCTTTGCTCCGCTGTTCCCGCCCCCCGGCGAGCGCGTCTCCCATCATGGGCCTTGCGATGCCCAGTCCGCATTCCCGGCGGTGAGATGTGTCGTCATGGCACTGGAAACGGGAGGGATGGCGCCGCACCCGTCTCGACATTCTTGGAGGTGATATGAGTCGTTATCAGGCCATTGCATTGGACATGGACGGTACCCTGCTGAACCGGGATCACAAGATCTCGTCCGCTACCCGGGCGGCCCTGGCCCAGGCCCGGGCCCACGACATCAAGGTGCTGCTGGTGACGGGTCGCCACTTCATGACGGCCCGTCCCTTCCACCACGAGCTGGCCCTCGACACCCCCATCATCTGCAGCAACGGTGCCTACCTCTATGATCCGGTGCAGGAGAGGATCCTCGCCGGGGATCCCCTGGCCGTGGCGCCTCTCACCACCCTGCTGGAGGAGGTGCAAGCCCAGCAGATGGGGGCGCTGTTCCACCTGGGGGACGGCATCGGCTACCTGGGCTGCGAGGAGCACGTGGGCCGGATGCGGCGCTGGTCGGCAACCCAGCCGGATCACCTCAAGGTCTCCCTGCTGCCCGCCGAGGATATCGAGTCCTGGTTGCAGTCCCCCATCTGGAAGCTGGAGTTGTTCAACCAGGATCCCGGCCGGTTGCACCGTTTCGTCGGGGAGGTGGTGGAGAGATTGCCCTTCACCCGTGACTGGGCGGCCCCCTATGCGGTGGAGCTGGTGCAGCCAGGTTGCAGCAAGGGCAACCGGCTGGCCCAGTGGGCCGCGAGGGAGGGGATCGCCATGGAGAACCTGGTGGCCTTTGGCGACAACAACAACGACATCAGCATGTTCGAGCAGGTGGGGCTGGCGGTGGCCATGGGCAATGCGGCGCCCCAGATCCAGGCCCATGCAGACCGGGTCACCGCGGATCACAACGAGGATGGCATCGCCCTGGCGTTGCAGCGCTGGGTCCTGCCGGCCTGAGGGGAAAAACAGTCTGCGGCATAAACAGAAAGGGGCCATGTCGGCCCCTTTTTGTCAGCTCCCGAAGGAGAACTGGATCACCCGATCCGGGAAGCGCAGCCGATTGTAGTCCCGGTATACTCCTTCGTAGTGACGGATGGCGCGCTCGCGCTGGGCACGGTAGTAGTCGCGCTGGCGGCTGTCGCTCTCGCCCCGGATCTGCTGATCCAGCTGGTGGATGCTCCGCTCGGTGCGCTCCAGCTCCTGCTGCAATTCGCCGAGGCGCTGCTCCAGCAGGTACTCCTTGCGGCCGCGCTCGAACTGGGTGAGGAAGCTGGTGTCGTTGGGGCAGACCCCCAGGTATTCGCTCCCCTCCCGTCCCTTGCTGTAGGCAAGCTCGGGGATGCAATAGAGCTCCAGCCCCTTGGCGTAGCCGCGCTGCCACTCCGCCTCATCCACCTTGAGGCCGTACTCCCCGCAGGTCTTCTGATAGTCGCGGGTGGCGCTCCGGGTCTTGCCCTGCTCCCCGTCCTGATAGCCCTGGTTGTACCAGCTCATGGCACGGCACTCCTCCTCCGAGAGGGAACTGCACCCGGCGAGCAGGAAGGGAAGGGTCAACAACAGGATCTTGGGGGACATGAGGGGGCTCCGACAGCAAAGGGGGTGGGGCATTCTAGAAGAGGAGGCCCGTCCGGGACAAGCACCGGGCGAGGGGGCCGTATCATGATGTTTTTATCAGTATTTTCAAGCCGTTGTAGACGGGCTTCCGGCAGCCTTTTCTTGCCGGGGGAGGCAGGGTAAACTGCGCCTACTTTTAACTGGCATGTAACATAAAAACAATGAAAGTCCTGACCGTCGATTATCGCTCCCCCGATGCGGCCGAGCGCTTCACCGAATCCCTGCGCACCACCGGCTTCGGAGTGCTGACTCACCACCCCATCCCGAAGGAGCTGGTGCAGTCCATCTATGACAACTGGTATCGCTTCTTCATGAGCGAACAGAAGCAGGATTTCCTGTTCAATCGCGAGACCCAGGACGGCTACTTCCCGCCTTCGGTGTCCGAGGTGGCCAAGGGCCACAGCCAGAAGGACATCAAGGAGTACTTCCACATCTATCCCTGGGGCCAGATGCCGGCAGAGCTGAAAGAGCAGGCGATGGAGTACTACCGCCTCGCCAACAATCTGGCCGCCGAGCTGCTGGGCTGGGTGGAGCAGCACACCCCGGGCGACATCGCCGCCCACTACAGCTGCCCGCTCTCCTCCATGATCGAAGAGAGCCACAAGACCCTGCTTCGGGTGCTGCACTACCCGCCCTTCGACGGCACCGAGGAGCCGGGCGCCATCCGCGCCGCCGCCCATGAAGACATCAACCTGCTGACCATTCTGCCCGCCTCCAACGAGCCGGGCCTGCAGGTGAAAGGTTCAGACGGGGAGTGGATGGATGTGCCCTGCGATTTCGGCACCCTCATCATCAACATCGGTGACATGCTGCAGGAGGCCTCCCGCGGCTATTACCCCTCCACCACCCACAGGGTCATCAACCCGACCGGGGGCAGTGCCGCCAAGTCCCGCATCTCCTTGCCGCTCTTCCTGCACCCCCGTCCGGATGTGGTGCTCTCGGAGCGTCACACCGCCCACAGCTATCTGATGGAGCGGCTGCGGGAGCTGGGGGTGATCTAATCCCGCCAGACCCGGGCAGACAACAAACCGGAGCATCCCCGCTCCGGTTTTTATTTTGTGGCACGATTGGTTGGTTATCCGAATTTTATTGGTTAATGATGCTAAAAACTGAGTTTTATATCGGATATACGCCGAGTGATTGCGCGCCCGCGGGCGTACTCTGAGCGCCATTTCGGGCCTCGCTGGCAGGCCCTTCCCGTGGAGTTCTTATGAAGCAGTCCCAATGGTCATCCCGGCTCGGTTACATCCTGGCCGCCGCAGGTTCCGCGGTCGGTCTCGGCGCCATCTGGAAGTTCCCCTATGTCACCGCCGCCAACGGTGGCGGCGCCTTCCTGCTGGTCTTTCTGCTGTTCAGCTTCACCCTGGGGGTGGCGGTGCTGATGGGGGAGACCCTGATCGGCAGCCTGACCCGGCGCGGGGTGGTGGGCGCCTTTGGTGAACTGATGGGCAGGCGCTGGCGCTGGGTCGGTGCCATGGGCTTGCTGTGCAGCCTGCTCATCTTCTGTTTCTACAGCGTGGTGGGCGGCTGGACCCTGGGGTACACGGGCATGGCCCTGGCGGGGGAGCTGCAACAGGGGGACGGCACGGCACTGACCGCCCGTTTCAACGACTACGTCGGTGATCCGCTCTGGCCGGTGCTGACCCACCTGCTGTTTGCCGGCTTGACCTGGTGGTTCGTGCGGGGCGGCGTGCAACAAGGGGTGGAGCGCACCCTGCGCTGGATGATGCCGGCCCTCTTCATCATGATCCTGCTGCTGGTGGCCTTCGGCCTTACCCTGCCGGGCGCCATGGCCGGGGTGCGCCACTTCCTGATGCCCGATTTCAGCAAGCTCGGCATGTCGGGTGTGCTGGACGCCATGGGGCTGGCCTTTTTCTCCCTCTCCATCGGCCTTGGCATCCACACCACCTATGGCGCCTACCTGCCTTCCAGTGAAGGGGTCGGTCGCTCCAGCCTCTGGGTGGTGCTGCTGGCGAGCGTCATCGCCGTGCTGGCGGGCCTGATGATCTTCCCGGTACTGGCGGCGACCGGTATTGACCCGGCCTCGGGCCCGGGCCTCACCTTCATGACCATGCCGGCGGTGTTCCAGCAACTGCCCTTCGGCCAGGGGCTGGCGGTGGTGTTCTTCTCCCTGCTGGTGGTGGCGGCGCTCTCCTCCTCCATCTCCCTGCTGGAGCACTTGCAGTGCTTCCTGTGCGAGAGCCTGGGCTGGTCCCGCCGCGCGGCGTGCAACCTGGTCATTGCCCTGGTGATGGCGGGTGGCATCCCGGTGAGCCTGTCGTTCGGTCCCTGGGCCACCCTGACCCTGTTTGGCAAGAACATCTTCGAGTTGCTGGACTTCATCACCTCCAACCTGATGATGCCCCTGTTCGGGCTGGCCCTGACGCTGCTGCTGGGCTGGCGGCTCGGTCGCCAGGCGCTGCCCGAAGGGCTGGCTCCCCACTGGCGGGCACTGCTGATGGGCTGCTGGCGCTGGCTGGCTCCCCTGCTCATTGGCGGCATTCTGGTGCGCGGCCTGGTGTAGGGAGGCTTGGTCATCTCTGCCACTCCCCGGCCGGGCTGGCCGGGGAGTGGGGTGGCAGGATTGACTCTTTATAAAAATCTGTTAATTAAAAATTAACAGAGTAACTGTCTGAAATTTCGATATTTTATTTTGGTTAAATCTGTTTTTGGTTCTGTTTTAGACTATTTCCTGTCAACTTCTCTTGCCATGGTTTAGGCTGTGGCTCCTTTTTACCGTGCAGGCGTCGCCCTCCCATGTCACCCCTTATCGCTCTCTGTGGCCGATTTAGCCCCTTCCTGGAGAGGTGACCTTGCAGGTGTCGTTTGTCTGACTGTTCATTGCCAAGGTCGCCCTCAGGCGGCCTTTTTTGTTGCGGCGCACACCGCGTCTAGCCATGGAGTATCGAACTGATGTTGTCTTGCCCGGAGGTTGTATGAGCCAGGTTCAGTGGTCTTCCCGTATTGGTCATGTGCTGGCGGCCGCCGGCTCGGCGATCGGCCTTGGCGCCATCTGGAAGTTTCCCTATGTGACAGCCACCAACGGTGGCGGTGCCTTCCTGCTGGTGTTCCTGCTCTTCAGCTTCACCCTGGGGGTCGCGGTGCTGGTGGGGGAGACCCTGCTCGGCAGCCGCAGCCAGCGCGGCGTGCTCGGCGCCTTCCACAAGCTGGTGGGGCCGAACTGGCGCTGGATGGGTTACATGGGGATCCTGTGTGGCTTCTTCATCTACAGCTTCTACAGCGTGGTGGGGGGCTGGACCGTGGGCTATGCAGCCCTGGCCGTGGGCGGCGAGCTCAACCTGAGTGAGGCGAGCACCCTCACCGCACTCTTTACCGGTTATGTGAGCGATCCCCTCTGGCCGGCCCTCACCCATCTCGTCTTCGCCGGGCTCACCTGGTGGTTCGTGCAGGGAGGGCTGCAACAGGGGGTGGAGCGGGCGCTGCGCTGGATGATGCCGGCCCTGTTCGTGATGATGCTGCTCCTGGTGGTGACCGGGCTCTCAATGCCGGGGGCCATGGCCGGGGTACGCCAGTTCCTGATGCCCGACTTTTCCCACCTGACGGGGCAGGGGGTGCTCGACGCCCTGGGGCTGGCGTTCTTCTCCCTCTCCATTGGCCTCGGGGTACACACCACCTATGGCGCCTACCTGCCGAGCAGTGACGGGGCGCTGCGCTCCGGGGTCTGGGTGGTCACCCTGGCGAGCTGCATCTCGGTGCTGGCGGGGCTGATGATCTTCCCGGTGCTGGCCTCCACCGGCATCGATCCTGCCGCCGGCCCCGGCCTCACCTTCATGACCATGCCGGCGGTGTTCAACCACCTGCCGTTCGGTCAGGGGCTGGCGGTGATCTTCTTCCTGCTGCTGCTGGTGGCGGCGCTCTCCTCCTCCATCTCCATGCTGGAGCACCTGGTGCGCTTCACCACCGAGGAGTGGGGCTGGTCGCGCCGCAATGCCTGCCGGGTCCTGACCCTGCTCATCATGGCCTGCGGCATTCCGGTCAGTCTGTCGTTCGGGCCCTGGGCTGACTACACCCTGTTTGGCAAGACCCTGTTCGATCTGCTGGATTACCTCACCTCCAACCTGATGATGCCCCTGTTCGGTCTGGTGCTGACCCTGCTGCTTGGCTGGAAGCTGGGGGACAGTATTGTGCCTGCGGATCTCTCGCCGCTGATGCGTGGTGCGCTGCTCTGGTGCTGGCGGCTGGTCGCCCCCCTGCTGATCGCGGGGATCCTGGTGCGGGGCTTGTTGTAACGCACCTGCCAGGGCGGCATGCACCGCCCTGGATGGCTATAGGCCCTGATGGGGACCGAGGGGCGGCAGTTTGGGGGCTAGGTGGGATCTCACCTGTTGCAGGGTCTCCCGATAGGCGTTCCCATGGTGTTCCAGGAAGGCGGCACTGTGGTTGAGACGCTGCTCCAGCCTGTCCACCAGGCGGGCCACCGCCGGGGCCGCCATGCCGGCGGGCCAGCACTGGGTCAGCAATACCAGCAGTTGCCAGGCATCCCCCGCCTGGGCCGGGAATCGCTCCTGCAGGGTCAGAGCACTCTGCACGGCGAGCTGGAGCTGACCCGTGGTCATGGCCCGTTGCCGCTCCTCGCGCAGCTGGGTCAGCAGCTGCTCCCGCTGCGCCAGTTGCCGCGCCAGATCGTCGACCACCTGCAAAATGAGCCCCTGCAACAGCGGGGTCTGTGCCACCGGCCCCTGATATTGGCCGAGCTGGGCCAGATAACGCTGGGCATGGTGGGGAAGCCCGCAGAACTGGCTGACGGCCACCCCGAGCAACTGGTTGAGGTGATTGTCCCGCGCCGCCTCCGGCGGGTGCTTGGCCAGCAGCATCAAGGCGTCATCGAATCGATAATCCAGACCCAGCATCAGGGCGCGCAGCAGCCCCTCCTCGTGGGCCCGCAGGGTCACGGCCTGCTGGCCGAGCTCCTCCAGGGCCTGCTGCAGCCCATGAACTCTGGCCTCTCCCGGTGGATGCCAGAGCACCGCCAGGGTCGCATCCAGCAGGCAGCGTTCGACAGAGTGGCGAAACGTCTGTTTGGGGAAGTAGCGCAGGATGAAATCGCTGGCCTGCGCCAGCACCTGACCTTCATCCCTTCGCAGTAAGGCCAGCAAAATGGCCACCTGGCGCCACTGCGGCTGCCAGGGGCAGCGTTGGAGCAAGCCTGACAAGGTTTCCCAGGCCGGATCCCACTGCGCCTCGTGCAGTTGGCAGGCGAGAACCAGCGCCTGATGGATGACGGGGGGCAGTCGCTCCCGGTTGCGGGCCAGATCCTTGTGGGCGCTCTCCACCCGGTTCAGCCCGAGCAGAGCCTGGTTCAGTCCCTGGCGTGGCCACCAGGCATCGTGCTCCGTGGTGCAGATGGCGTAGTGCTGGGCGGCCTGCACCCGTTCCCCGGCTTGCAGCAGCATGTAGCCCTTTACCCTGTCCATCTGTGCTTCCAGCCCCTTGTGGCTGGCGTGCCGGTAAAGCAGATCCTCGCACTGGGCGCAGGCGCTGCGCCACTCCCTGAGCGTCATGGGGGTGGCCAGGGGGCGGGTCACCGTGGTCAGTGCCAGCAGCGCTTGCAGGCTGTGCGCCAACTGCTCCGTGGTGAAGGGCACGGCCAGACGCAGGGCGAAATAGAGGTCGGAGGGGGGGAACTGGCCGGTGTCCTCGTCCTGCTCCAGCAGCAGGAGCACGCAGCCGGGCGCGAGCAGGCCCAGGTGGTGTGCTTCATGCAGCAGCCTGACTCCCTCGTGGGCCTGGTGGTGATACTGGCGGCAAAGAATGGCATCGAAGGCGTGCTGGCGCAGCAGGGCGGGCAGGCTTGCAATCTCTTTGCAGTGGAACAGCTCGGTGGGGGGCAGCCCCAGATCACTCAGTCCCTGGGTGAGGGTCGAGCCCATCATGGCATCGTCTTCGATGAGGAGGATCTGCATCTTTGACGCTCCTTCGCCGGTCGGGGGGGCGAGGTTGGATTCAAAGTTAGCCTCCACTCTCCCGCGAGAGCCAGAGGGGGTCAATACCCCACCTGGGTCAGGAATGGCTCAGTGCCAGCCTTGGGCAGGGCAAAGAAAGCATCACTGAAGGCCGGGCCCCCTGGCCGAGAAGGGGCAGTCCCGCTGGGGGACTCGCAGCTCCCCGGCTCCCGACTCTCCCTGCCAGGCGAGCTCGAGCTGGCCCAGGCGCCCGAGGCGGCGCAGCTCGAACTCGTAGCGCAGGCAGGGGTTGTCGGTGGGCAGCTGTGTCATTCCGGCGGGCAGCCGGTAGTCGTAGCGCAGCAGGGGGCCATCTTGCAGCCGGCTTTGCACGGGCACCAGTCCCTCCGCCGTCGGTGCGGGGGCCTTGAGATAGCGGCGCAGCGCCACCGGGGCGTCGATGGCTTTTTGATAGTGAAGGCCGTTCATGGCTGCCAACTCCTCCTCCAGCCGCGTCAGCTCCCCCTCCAGCCCGCTCAGGGCGGCGCCAAGCTGTTGATGGGCCGGGGAGGCGCAGCCTCCCAGCAGCAGGGTCGCGATCAGCAGGGCGGGACGGACGGCAGACATGAAGGTTCCTCGGGTGCCAGGGTCAATGACTATAGCAGGGGATTGGTGGGCGGCGTGCCCCTCAGCAGCCCGGCGAGGCGCTCCAGCCCTTCGGCGACGCGGGCGTCGGTGGCGGGCTGACTCAGGCTGAGGCGTACTCCCTGCGGGGCGGCAAACTGGCCGGCGGCGAAGTGTTCTCCGCTGGCGACCCCCACGTCAAGGGCGTTGGCGGCCTCCGCAAACTCCTGGCTGCGCCAGGGCTCGGGCAGCGGCAGCCAGGCGTGCATGGACCCCGGCTGCCAGCGCGCTCCCGGCAACAGGTGGTGCAGGAGCTCACCCCGGCGCGCCAGGATTTTTCGCTGGTGTTCGATGAGCGGCATGATCTGGCGCTGGCTCACCAGTTTGCAGGCCAGCTCGATGAGCAGCGGACTCACCATCCAGCTCGACAGCCGCATCGCCTGGGCGAAGCCGTTGCGAAGGGCGGGAGGGGACAACACGAAGCCGACCCGCAGGCCGCCGCAGGCGATCTTGGCGAGACTGCCGAGGTAGATGACCCGCTCCGGTGCCAGGTTGACCAGGGGAGGGAGCGCACTTTCGGGCAGCAGGCCGTTGACGTCATCCTCGACGATCAGCAGATCGTGGCGACGGGCGATGGCGACGATGGCGTCGCGTCGCGCCAGGCTCATGGTGGCCGTGGTGGGGTTTTGCAGGGTGGGGGTGAGGTAGAGCAGCTTGGCCCGGCGGGTACGGCACGCGGCATCCAGCGCCTCTGGCAGCAGTCCCTCCTCATCCATCGCCAGTCCCACCACCTGATTCTTGAGCTGGCGTGCATTGCCCAGCATGCCGGGGTAGCTCAGTCCCTCGCAAAACAGGGTCTCTCCCACGCAGCCGGTGGCCAGCAGGGCCAGCATGATGCCGTGCTGGGCACCATGGCTGAACAGCAGGCGATCTTCGCTCGCCGTGATGCCCTGCTCGGCGAGCCAGTCGACGAACAGCTGGCGCTGTGCGGGGCGTCCCGCCTCCTTGTCATAACCGAGCAGGCCGTTGAGATCCCCCTGCGCCAGCTCGGTGAGCAGGGGCCTGATGATGGCGCCCCTGTCCAGCTGGACCGGGAGGTTCTGCCACAACTCGATGCGCTGGCTGTCTTCATTGCGGATCACCCATTCGTTGGCGGGATCCGCCGCTCCCCTGACCCAGGTGCCGTGCCCGACCCGGGCCGCCAGCAGGCCCCGTCGCTCCGCCTCGGTGTAGGCGCGGGTGACGGTGCCCACGGTGACCCCCAGCTTATCTGCCAGGGCCCTGTGGGTCGGCAGCCGGGTCTCGGGTGAGAGGATGCCGGTGGCGATGGCCTGCTCGATGGCCTTGACCAGTTTGAGGTAGAGGGGCCCCTCGAAAGGGGTGAGGTCGGGAGTCCAGATTGTCATGGTGACAATAAATCCATTGATCCAAGATTGTCCGCAATATAGCGTGATTATCAGCCTATACACAACCAACAAGCACACATTGTATCGGTACAATGTGGCGAGAAAGGAGTCTCCCCATGACCATCGAATGGTATGCCACCCTGTTTGGCTTCGCCCTGCTCACCTGCGGCACGCCAGGGCCGAACAACCTGATGTTGACGGCGTCCGGTGCCAACTTCGGCGTGCGTCGCACCCTGCCCCATCTCATCGGGGTGGCGGTGGGCCAGCCTGTGCTGCAACTGGTGCTGGCGCTCGGCTTCTATCCGCTGTTCGAGCGCTGGCCCCTGCTCAAGCTGAGCCTGCAGGTGCTGGGCAGCCTTTACCTGCTGTGGCTGGCGTGGCGCATCGCGGTGGCAGGCGCCCCCGGAGATCCCGCCAGCCGTGCCCGCCCCTTGACCCTGCTTGAAGGGCTGGGCTTCCAGTTCCTCAATCCCAAGGCGTGGATGATGGGGATCTCGGCCATCAGTCTGTTCAGCCTGCCGGGGAGCGACTACTGGCCGAGCATGTGGGGCATCATGAGTGTCTTCCCCATGGCGGGGTTCCCGGTCTGCTTCGCCTGGGTGATGTTTGGCCATCAGCTCAGCCGCTGGATCAACTCGGACAAGGGGTGGCGTCGTCTCAACGGCAGCCTGGGTGCCTTGACCGCCCTGTGCGTGGTGATGCTCTGGTATTAACAGCACCTTGATTTTTCATGCAAAGAAAATGCATTGCTGACCTTGTCGTCAGGGCGTCGGCTCTGCATATTAGGAGGCTTGCCGTATCTGAACGAGGTTGAGATGGATCTGAACTGGTTGCTCCCCCTGGCGGGCTTTGCCCTTATCACCTGTGGCACGCCGGGCCCCAACAACATGCTGCTCACCAGTGCCGGTGCCGCCCAGGGGTTTCGCCGCTCCGTGCCTCTGCTGGTGGGGGTGGTGGGGGGCATCAACCTGATGATCCTGGCCACGGCCCTGGGGCTCGGGGTGGTGTTCGAGCGTCTGCCCCTGCTGCACGACGGCCTCAAGCTGGTGGGGTCGGCCTACCTGCTCTGGCTGGCCTGGAAGGTGGCCAACGCCAGTGGCCCGGCGGAGGGGAACCGGCCGCTCATCCCGGCCCATCAGGGGGCCATGCTGCAACTGCTGAACCCCAAGGCCTGGATGATGGCGCTCTCCGCCATCAGCGGCTTCACCCTGGCGGGGGAGGCTTACTGGCCGTCCGCAGGCTGGGTGCTCGGCATTTTCTTCGTGACCGGCCTCTATACCGGTGCCTTCTGGGTGCTGTTCGGTGCCCAGGTGCGCCGCCTCATCCGCACCGCCACCGGCTGGCGTCGTTTCAATCTGGGCATGGGGCTCGCTACGGCGGCCTGCGTGCTGATGATCTGGGTTTAGGCCTCGGCCTGAGCCTTTACCGGCTGTCTTGTTGGCCCTTCGGGGCCTTTTTTATTGCCGGGGCGGTGCAATCAAACGCGCCCCCTGAGGGATTGCGGCATTGGTTTGCACCATCGGGTGACATAAGGAGATCCCATGAAATGTATCGGTCTGCTGGGTGGCATGAGCTGGGAGTCCACCGTCAGCTATTACCAGGCCCTCAACCGGGGGGTTCGCGAGCGGCTCGGCGGTCTGCATTCGGCGCGGGTGTTGCTGAGCAGCGTGGATTTTGCCGGGATAGAGCGGTTGCAGCACGCCGGTGACTGGCCCGCCACCGCCCGTCTGCTGGCGGCCGAGGCCAGGGCCATCCAGGCCGGTGGTGCCGATTTCCTGCTGATCGGGACCAACACCATGCACAAGGTGGCGCCGGAGATCGAGGCCGCCATCGACATTCCCCTGCTCCACATCGCCGATGCCACGGCCCATCGCCTCCAGGCCGACGGGGTGACCCGGGTGGGTTTGCTCGGCACCCGCTTCACCATGGAGCAGGATTTCTACAAGGGGCGGCTCCAGGAGCGCTTCGGGCTGGAGGTGCTGGTGCCTGATGACGCTGCACGGGAGCGGGTGCACCGCATCATCTATGACGAGCTCTGCCTCGGCGATATTCGCGAGTCGTCTCAGGCCGAGTATCTGGCCATCATCGCCGATCTGGCACAGACCGGTGCCCAGGCGGTGATCCTGGGTTGCACCGAGATCGCCCTGCTGGTGGGGGCGTGCCAGGCCGCCGTGCCTCTCTATGACACCACCGCCATCCACGCCGAAGCCGCGGTGACGCTGGCCCTTGCCTGATGTGGTGCGGGCGGGGTGAGGGGGCGCCCCTCTCGGCGCCCCGCCTGTTTTTTCCTCCTTTCATAACTGTGAGTCAGCCTTCATTTCAGCAGGGCTGAAGCCGTTTTTATTGTCAATCGGCTCACATTTCCTCTTTTTGTCTCTTGAGTCCGGGGCATCAGACGCCTAGTTTTCGATCACTGAAACGATTCAGCTTTCACAAAAACAAGAGACACGAGGATATATCCATGTTGAAGAAACTCTCCATTGCCGTGCTGCTCGCCCTGGGCGCCACCGCGGGTCACGCCGCCGAATTTCTGCTGACCGACTCCCAGCAAGGGCTAGATGTGGGCGACTGGAAGATCACCAGCGAGAAGCTCGGCATCAAGAGTCCGGTTCCCTTCACCATCGAGAAGAAACGCCTGCACGGCGGCCGCCAGGAAGGGGTGGATCTGCTCATCGTCGACAACGGCGTCATGAAGATCACCCTGGTGCCGACCCGCGGCATGGGGATCAAGGAGGTCAAGGCGGCGGATCTGCGCCTCGGCTGGGATTCACCGGTCAAGGAGGTGGTCAACCCCGCCTTCATCGATCTCGAGAGCCGTGGCGGTCTCGGCTGGCTCGACGGCTTCAACGAGATGCTGGTGCGCTGCGGCTACGAGTGGACGGGTCATCCCGGGGTGGATGACGACGGCCGCCTCAAGAGCCTCCATGGCCGGGTGCAGAACATTCCCGCCTCCGTGGTCAGCGTGACCGTGGACGACGAGCCGCCCTATGCCATCCACGTGCTGGGCCGGGTGGACGAGCGCACCTTCAAGATGAGCGAACTGGTCACCTGGACCCAGCTCAGCGTGGTGCCCGGTCAGGCGGAGTTTGCCCTGCAGGACAAGCTGACCAACCACGCGGATTACGAGAACGAGTACCAGATCATCTATCACGGCAACTTCGGGGCCCCCATTCTGGAGGAGGGAGCCAGGGTGAGCACGCCGGTGAAGCAGATCTCCCCGTTCAATGACTACGCCAAGGCCGGACTCAAGGGCTGGCAAACCTATCTGGGGCCCACCAAGGGCTTCGACGAGATGGTGTTCAACCTGGTGCCCTACAGCGACGCCGACGGCAATACCCTGGCAGTGCTGAACAACCGGGCCGGCAACGCCGGAGTGGCGGTGGGCTACAACACCAGACAGCTGCCGGTGCTGACCCTGTGGAAGAACACCGACACCCGGGCCCAGGGCTATGTGACCGGCATCGAACCCGGTACCAGCTATGCCTACAGCACCAAGTACCAGCGCCCGCTCGGGCTGGTCCCCAAGATCCAGCCGGGGGAGACCAAGACCTTCGATCTGACCTATCGCCTGCTGCAAAATGCCGACGAGGTGAAGCAGGCCCTGGCCCAGGTGGAGAAGATCCAGGGCGGTCGGGCCACCGAGCTGCGCGCGCAACCCCTGGTCAAGCTGCCATAAGGGAGAGACGCCCAGCAAAAAGCCGCTCCATGAGCGGCTTTTTCATATCAGGCCCGTCGATCAGACGTGGCTGTACATGGCTTCTATCTCGCGCTGGTACTTGGCCTCGATGATCTTGCGGCGCAGCTTCATGGTGGGGGTGATCTCCCCGAGCTCCATGGAGAAGGCGCTCGGCAGCAGGGTGAACTTCTTCACCTGCTCGAACTTGGCCAGCTCCTTTTGCAGATCCTGAATGCGAGCCTCGAAGAACTCCATCACTCGGGAGTGGCGCAGCAGCTCGGTCTTGCACTGGTACTGCAGGTTGATGGAGCGGGCGTACTCCTCCAGGGACTCGAAGCAGGGCACGATGAGCGCCGACACGAAGTGGCGGGCATCGGCGACGATGGCAATCTGCTCGATGAAGCGATCCTTGCCGAGGGTCCCTTCGACCAGTTGCGGCGCCACGTACTTGCCGTTGGAGGTCTTCATCAGCTCCTTCAAGCGCTCGGTGAAGTAGATGTTGCCCTCGTCATCCAGCTCGCCTGCATCGCCGGTGCGCAGGAAGCCATCCTCGGTCATCACCTCGGCGGTGGCCTCCGGCTTGTTGTAGTAGCCACGCATCACGGTGGGGGCGCGCACCAGCAGTTCGTTGTTCTCGCCGAGTCTCACCTCGATGCCGTTTAGCGCCGTGCCAATGGAGCCCAGCCTGAACTGGGTGTCTTCATAGCAGCAGACGGTGGCGGTGGTCTCGGTCATGCCGTAGCCGTACTTGAGGTTGAGCCCCATGGCCTGGAAGAAGAGATTCACCTCGTCCGCGAGACGGGCGCCCGCCACCGGCAGGAAGCGGGTGCGACCGCCGAAACGGGCGCGCAGATTGCGAAACACCAGGCGCTCGGCAAGCCAGAGCTGGCCATAGAGCAGGGGAGAGGCGGACTTGCCCGCCTGACGGGTGGCGACCATCTGTTTGCCCACCCGGGTGGCCCAGCCGAACAGGGCGCGGCGCAGGCGCGGCGCCTGGGCGACCTTGGCCTGGATCATGGCGTAGGCCTTCTCGTAGAGGCGGGGCACGGCGCACATCACGGTGGGCTTCACCTCGCCGATGACATCCATCACCTTCTGCGGGTCGCGAATGTAGACGTTCTCGGCGCCGCAATAGAGCACGTAGTAGCTCCAGGCTCGCTCGAACACATGGCTCAGCGGCAGCATGCAGAGGGAGACATCCTGCTCGCTGAGGTCGAGGCGAGCGTCATGCATCTCGAAGCAGGCGGCCATGTTGGCGAAATCGAGCATGACCCCCTTGGGTTCGCCCGTGGTGCCCGAGGTGTAGATGAGGGTCAGCAGGTCGTCCATGCGGTAGTGGCGCTCGCGCTCGCGCAGCACCAGCTCGCTGGGTTGGTGGTTGCCGGAGACGAGGAAGGTCTGGAAGTGGCTGGCCGAGGCGCAGCCGCGCAGATCGACGGTGCCGTCCAGGGCGACGATGTGGCTTATCTCGCCGCTGTCGATGAGGTGCAGCGCCTGATCGAACTGGGGCTGCTCCCCCACGAACAGCATCCTGATGCCGGCATCCTTGACGATGTAGCGCAGCTGATCGAGGGTGCTGGTGGGGTAGATGGGCACGCTGACGCCGCGGGCGGCCAGGATGCCGAGGTCGGCCTGGGTCCACTCGGGCATGTTGCGGGCATAGATGCCGACCATCTCGCCGGACTGGTGGCCCGCCCGGATCAGGCCCTGGGCGCAATAATCCATGGCCTGACCCAGGGTTCGCCAGCCGATGGCGCGCCACTGGCCATCCTGCTGGACGCGCAGGGCGGCCTTGTTGCCAAGGCGGGCAATACGCTCACGCATCACTCTAACCAGATGAAACTGCGACATCTCACGCATCCTCAAGTAACAGTTGTGCGCCCGCAGGGGCACCAAAATCGGGGCTGGAGTTTAAACTCTAACATTACAGCTTACAAGTGTGCGCCATTTGTCCTGGATCACAAAGTCGTCAACCAGATGAGAGTGAGGCATGATAGGGGGCAGGGATCGGATTCATTCAGGGAGTTGCACCATGAATATCGGGATCAAGAGCCTGTTCACCGGCGTGTTGCTGCTGTTGGCGGGGGCTGGCGCCCTCTGGTATTTGCTGGGGGGCGCGGGGGAGCAGGATAATCCCTGGCTGAGTGGCGCCGAGGGCTATGAGCAGGCGCAGCGGCTGGCGCTGAGGGAAGGATACCCCTTGCTCTACGTGATCGAGCGCGCCAAGTGCCGACGCTGCAAGGCGCTGAATACCAGGCTGTGGCGTGCCCCCGAGATGCAATCCGCCCTGGCGAAGTTGGTGAAGGTGCGACTCAACCCGGATGCGGGGGATGGCAGCGAGCACATTCTGCGCCGCTTCCCCCAGGTTGCGACGGCCCCTGGCATCTATGTCCAGCGACCGGGTGAGCCGCTTCGCCCCATCAAGATCGCGGTGGATATCGAACAGATCTGGATGCCCGGCGTCACCTATGGTCGCGGCTTCTTCATGCCCCTCTCGGGAGCCGCCTTCGAGGCCGTGCTGAGGGTGACCCTGAGCCTGGAAGACCCCTCCATCGACAACGCGCCCCTGCCCTGAGGGGGGAAGCGAAGCGGGGGAGTCAGGGAGGTCAGAGGGGGGCGCCCGCTGACGGCGGTCTGCTGCGGGTTGTCAGCCGAAGTCGAACAGACGGGACATCAGCACGGCATCCTCCCTCTCCTGCCCGGTGCCATAGTAGTCGGCGCGGCGGCAATATTCGGCAAACCCCTCGCTCTCGTAGAGGTTGATGGCGGTGCGGTTGCCGGCCCTGACCTCCAGGAACCAGGCCTCGGCCTTGCCGGCCTTGCTGCGGGCCAGGTACTCCCTGAGCAGCGCCCGCCCCAGCCCCTTGCCCTGAAAATCGGGATGCACGCAGATGTTCATCAGGGAGCTGTCTCCCGCCACCAGATCCGAGATGTAGAAACCGGCCGGTCGTCCGTCCACCAGCATCAGGCCGTTGAGATAGCGCGGCCCGAAGCAGGAGAGCAGGTTGGCCTGGCTCCAGGGCTCCTGGTGGGCGGCCTGCTCGATGGGGTAGATGGCTTCGAAGTCCGATTCGAGCAGGGGGCGAAAGTGGGGCAAGAGGTCAGACATGGTCACTCCGGACGGGATTCAGGCTTGCGATGGACACCATGGCCGTGCCATGGTCGTGAGCATCAAGGGGTGTGGCGCTGCCGGCACTGCTGCCAGAGGGCGCGCTTGTGCGCCCCATCGGGCTTGAGCGGGCAGACCAGGGCATCGGGCCAGCGAGGGTCCGGCGCCGTCAGCCAGAGCAGGGGCGAAGTGGCCCCCGCGGGCAGGGAAGGCATCTCGGACAGCAGGGAGACCTCGTCTGTGCCAAGGCCGAGCCAGCGGCAGATGTCCCCGAGCAGGGAGGGCGCGGGCAGCGTCTCGGCCAGCAGCCAGAGCTTGCCGGTCGGCAGAGGGGCAGTCTCCTGCGGGGCCAGCACCTCGTCGGCGGGCGTGTTTGCCGGCTGCGCGGCGCCGTCGGGGCTGGTGCCTCCCGCCAGGAGTCGGCCTCTTTGTTGCCAGAGGGGGATGCCCATGCGGGCCAGGATGCGCTGGCGCAGCGGGTCCAGCAGGGGATCTTGCATGGCGAAGGCTCACTCTTGATCTGCGTTGGGGTAAATAATGATGCGCAGAGTACACTCTCGCGGGATTTGCTGCACCCCGGACGTGCGCTTTTCGCCCTGTGGCGATGGCAAACGAGCGCCTCCCCGGGGGCAGAGATGACAGACAATGAGAGTGGAGCGGGGCCAGAGGCCGGACCCCGTCACCACGGATGACCTATCAGCTTCGGAACTGTGCCTATGCCGCCTTTAGCCCAGAATACTGTTCGTGCCACCCCCATTCATGAGCGCCTGCCACGGCTCCTTTCCGCCCTTGGCGAGGGACTGTATGAGCGCCAGGATGCCCTGCGGCTCGGCCTGCTGGCGGCCCTGAGTGGCGAGAGCGTCTTTCTGCTGGGCCCCCCGGGCATCGCCAAGAGCCTGATCGCGCGGCGCCTCAAGCTGGCGTTTCAGGATGCCCGCCATTTCGAATACCTGATGACCCGTTTCAGTACGCCGGAGGAGGTGTTCGGCCCCCTCTCCATCCAGGCGCTCAAGGAGGATGGCAAGTACCTGCGGTTGACCAGCGGCTACCTGCCGGAGGCCGAGGTGGTCTTCCTCGACGAGATCTGGAAGGCGGGCCCCGCCATCCTCAACACCCTGCTCACCGCCATCAACGAGCGGCAGTTTCGCAACGGCGACAGCCAGCACCCCATTCCCATGCGGCTGCTGGTCACCGCCTCGAACGAGCTGCCGGCCCCGGACAGCGGGCTGGAGGCGCTCTACGACCGCATGCTGGTGCGGGTCTGGATGGACAGGGTGCAGGAGAAATCCAACTTCCAGGCCATGCTGGCGAGCGATGGCCAGTCCCATCAGAACCTGACCCCCTCGGTGCAGATTCGGGGGGAAGAGTACGACGCCTGGCAGGATGCCATCGAGCAGGTGCGCCTGCCGGACGCCTGTTTCGAACTCATCTACCAGCTGCGCCAGCAGCTCGACAGTCTACTCGGGCACGGCTGCTATGTCTCGGATCGGCGCTGGAAGAAGGCGGTGCGGCTCATCAAGGCGAGCGCCTTCTTCAATGGCCGCGACGAGGTGGCTCCCCTGGATCTGCTGCTGTTCAAGGATTGCCTCTGGCACGACGAGGCTTCCCGCACCGCGCTGCTGGAGATGATCGGCGAGTTTTCCCGCCTCTACGGTTACCAGCAACTGGCGCTGACCCGGGAGCTGCTCTCCCTGCGCGAGCAGTTCAAGCAGTTGCAGGGGGCGGTCGCCCTGCGCATCGGCTGCAAGGCTGTCAAGCGCAAGCAGTGGTTCGGCCGCCGCGCCCGCGGCACCGAACTGCCGCTGGCCAACGCCAGGCCGTTCGGCAAGCTGGTGCACTTCCAGCTGCTCACCCCGGCGCCCCTGGATGGCAGTGATCCCGAACGCCTCACCGGCACCCTCACCTTCGATCGCACCTTGCTCTCTCACTGGCACCCCACCGGGGAGGCGCTGGTGGGCTGGCCCCTCGGCAACCCCAAGGAGGGGCACTACGAGCTGGTGCTGGACGAGCAGTTGCGGCTGCACGTGCTGGATATCCAGCGCCAGCCCGTGCCCTTGATGCTGGTGGAGCGCACCCCCATCCCCGAGGTGGTGATGGCCCCCTGGCTGTCGGCCCTGGACGACCTGACGGGCCAGGTGAACCGGGTGCTGCAAAACCTCAAGGGCCAGCGCAACCTGTTCGACCGTCACCAGCCCCATCTGTTCGTGGGGGACCACTGGCTGCGTCAGGTGGAGGACAGCTTCTTCGTGCTGAGCCGGGACCTTGAGCGGCTGGGGGCCGAGCTGCAGCAGTGGCGGGATCGTCTGCCTCTTCTCGATGCACAGGGGTGACGTCGCGCCTGACGTGGGATTGGTGAAATAAACAGGATGAAAAACATGTTTCGTCAGCATGATACTCCATCACATCTCAACGTCCGGGGTGGCCCATGCTAGAGATCGGCATGATGGACCTGGGGCTGCTCATGGGGGAGGGGGAGCTGGCGGGGGAGATGGCGCTGCTGCTTGCCTCCACCCCCAAGATCTCCGAGTTCCTCAAGCGCTCGCCCCTGCAGGGGAAGCTGCTCAGAAAGCGCATCCAAACCTGGAGCGAACAGCTTGGGGAGGAGATGCGTCACAAGCCGGTGCCGGTGGCCCTCGAGCGGGAATACCTGCTCTATCAGGCCCACCGGCAACTGCCCCTGCCGGAGCTGGTGGGGCGCCTGCCCGCCTTGCTGGAAGCCCTTGAGCAGCACAGCCCCTTTGCGGGGGATGCCCGCAGCCTGGTGCGCCAGATAGTGGCCCAGCCCACCGAGGGGCTGCGCCAGCTCTTCATCGAGAAGTGGCGTGCCAGCCTGGTGGGCAGCCTGTTGCAGTTGCAGCAGCAGATAGCGGAGGCGGAGCGGGAGAAGCAGCGCCAGGAGATAGAGGATCAACTGCTGGCCAACCGGACCCTGGCCGATGCCCTGGATCCGCACCAGATCTCCGCCGGGGGGCTCTGGGATCTGGCCCAGGGGAGCTGGCACAAGCGCAGCCTGGCGCTGGTGAAGCAGTACGCCCGCATGTTGCAGCAGGAGCCTCTGCTCGCGGAGATCGCCGCCCTGCTTGGGCGCAGCGAGCGGGAGCGGCGCAGCGAGGACAGGACGCTGCCGCCGGTACCTGTGCACGAGCTGGAGGAGGTGCAAAGTGACGATGTGCCCGACGATCTGGTGGGGGTGCACCCGGCCAGCGATCTGATGCGCCTCCTGCCGAGCGAGGCGGTGATGCTGGCGCTGCCGGAGCTGGAACTGGAGTTCTATCGCCGTTATCTGGAGCGGCGCCTGCTGAGCTACCAGTCGCGGGGCACCCTGCCGCGCCAGCGTCTGATGCTGCGCTCCCCCGAGCAGGGAGGGCAGGAGGTGCAGCCGCGTGGCCCTTTCATCGTCTGCGTCGATACGTCAGGTTCCATGGGGGGCTATCCGGAGGAGTGTGCCAAGGCGCTGTTTCTCGCCCTGCTCAAGGGGGCGATGGAGGAGAAGCGGGGCTGCTATCTGATGCTCTTCTCCACCGAGGTGGCGACCCTGGAGATCACCGCCGACACCGGGCTTGAGAAGGCGGAGCGCTTTCTCTCCATGAGTTTTCACGGGGGGACCGATCTGGTGCCCTGCCTGGAGCAGGCCCTGACCCAGCTCGAACAACCCGCCTTTGCCAAGGCCGACGTGCTGGTGATCTCCGACTTCATCGCCCAGAACCTGCCCCACGCCCTGCTCGAGCGGATGAACCGGCGACGGGCGCAGCAGACACGCTTCCATGCGGTCGCCATGTCCCGTCACGCCAAGGCGGCTATTTTGCGGGTGTTCGACAACAGCTGGCTGCTCGATTGCGGCCTGCGTGGACGCCTGCTGCGGCGCTGGCAGCGCCATTGAGGGTGCTCAGGCTCAGAGAGTGGGCCTGTGGTAGAGGCCCCGTTCGTTGACCTGCTCCTGATCCAGCAGCGGCTGACCGCTTGGCTGGGCAATATAAAAACCCCGCTTGCCGCTGCGCTTGACCCTGTACATGGCCTGATCCGCCCGGGCCAGTGCCGCGCCGAAATCGTCCTGGGGCCGGATGGCCGCAATTCCCATGCTCAGTCCCACCGAGGCGTCCCCGTTGGGCAGCTCGAAGGGGGTGGCGATGGCATCGATGCACTGGCGGGCGAGGTGGCTGGTGCGGGGATCGTCGCACGCCCAGGGCAGCAGCAGCACGAACTCGTCCCCGCCGATGCGCCCCAGCCGTACCTCCTCGGCGCAGCAGTGGCGAAGGCGCTGGGCAAGGGAGACCAGCAGTTCGTCACCTGCCCGGTGGCCCAGGTTGTCGTTCACCAGCTTGAAGTCATCGAGATCGATGAAACAGATGGCCTGGTACTCCCCGGGAAAGTGGCGGTGCAGCGCGGTGCGGTTGAACAGGCCGGTGAGGGGATCCCGGTGGGCAAGCTGAGCGAGCTGCTGCTCGTACTCCTTCTCGTGGGTGATGTCGATGTGGGTGCCCATCACCCGGACGGGGTTGCCCTGATCATCCCGCTCCACCACCCGGCCCCGGTCCAGCACCCAGGTGGTCTTGCCATCCTTGCCGATCATCCGGTGCATCGCCTGATAAAACGGGCTCTTGCCCTCCAGATGGTCGAAGAAGGCCTGCAGCACCTGCTCCCTGTCCTCCGGGTGCAGGTGGGCGCGCCAGACGTCGAAGTGGGCCGACAGCTCCTTGGGCTGGTAACCGAGCATGGAGCCCCAGCGGCGGTTGAAGATGATGAGTTTGCCGGTGGGCACATGGTTCTGCCAGATGCACAGGCCGGTGCCGTCCATAGCGGCGTCCAGCTTCTCCCGCGCGTCATCCGCGATGCGTTTGAGACGCTCGTTCTCCAGCAACAACCTGTCGTAAGCCTCCCTCAGCTCCTCGTAGGTCATTCCTCATCCCTTCCCCTGTTCGAAAGCATATATAGTCGATGCACTCTCTCCTTCTGTAAAGAAGGGGATAGGGGAGGCTCTCGTCCGATATGAGGCGTTTTCCCACCCTCTGACGGCTGTGCGCCCAGAGTCTGTGGGGATATGATGACAGCGGTGAGCGCGGCGTCCGGCCAGTGAAGAGGAGAAAATGTCCGCATGAAGATCCTGATGGGAGGTGGTCTGTTGCTGGGGGTTGCCCTGGCCCAGGCGACGCCACTGGCTGGGTACGAGTTGCAACTGGCGTTGCAGCGACTGGAAGAGTCGACGATGCCGGTGCAGGTATTTCGCGAGCGCGTCGCCGCCCTGACTGCCGAACAGGCACACTATCCGCCCGAGGTGCAGGGCCGCCTTGCCCGGCTGCAGTGCTGGGCCCAGCCGAGTGAACGAGACGAGGAGTTTCGCCGCGCGGTGGCGTTTGCCGAGCAGGGGCTGGCGCAGGCCCGTGCCCGCAAGGACAGGGTCACCGAGGTGGGGTTGCTCGCCTGCCGCGGGTATCACCGGCAACTGCTCGGCAACATGGCCGGGGCGGGGGAGGATTACGACGCCGCCCTGACCCTGGCTCGCCGACTCGGGGATGAGCGTCAGCGTGCCGACATCCTGAGCCTGCGGGGGGAGATGTACTCCTACCAGGGGGAGCTGGCGGAGGGGCTGATGGATCTCATCGATGCCCACCAGCGATACGAGGCGCTCGGGCTGGAGGCCAAGGGGCGCGAGGTGCTCGCCAATATTGCCAATGCCTATCGCAGGATGGGGCTCTATGAGCGGGCCGAGAGCTATTTCAAGGAGCTGGAGCACGACTACCGGCAGCTCGGGGTCGAGGAGTACCTGGTGGACATTCACAGCCAGCAGGGGCTCCTCTACATCGACACCGAAGAGTACGACAAGGCGCTGCCCCTGATGGCCGAAGCGGAGCGTTACTATCTGGGATCAAACCAGGAAGGGGTCCTGGCCTGGAGCCGGATAGAGCTGGCCACCATCCTGCAGAAACAGGGCAAGCCGGACCAGGCCATGATCAAGCTCGATCAGGCGGCAGCCTCCCTTCATCAGGGGGAGGGGGCGGACAGCGTCACCCTGGGCCACTGGCACCTCGTCATGGCCGAGGTCCTCGAGGCCCTGAACCGACCCGGCGAGGCGCTGCGGCACCTGGACGAGGCCGAGCCCATCTTTACCCGGGAGCAGAACCTGCGCTTCCTCGCCCGGGTGCATGAGACACGGGCCCGGGTGCTGGAGCGTCAGGGGCATATCCAGTCGGCCCTCACCAGCCTCAAGACCTATGTCGAGACCCGCCAGGCCCTCGAGCTCAGATTGCGGGAACAGCGCTCCTTGCAGATGCGTTTCGAGTTCGATCTCGCCCGCAAGGAGCTGGAAAACCAGACCCTCAGGTCCCAGCAGCAGTTGCAGGCGGAGAAACTCAAGCAGTTGCAGGAGCGGCGCTACTGGCAATACCTGGTGGTGGCCCTGCTGCTGGTGGTGATGGGTACCCTGGTGGTGCACCAGCGCGGGCGCACCCGCAAGATGCAGCGCCTCGCCATGACGGACGAACTGACCGGCATCCACAACCGGCGCCAGATCCAGGCCAAGGGGCGCAAATGGTTCACCCAGGCGCGGGAGGAGGGCAAACCCCTGTGCGTGCTGCTGCTGGATGTGGATCACTTCAAGAAGGTGAACGACCAGCTGGGCCACCACGTGGGGGACAGGGTGCTCACCGCCGTGGCCCAGTGCATCGAGGAGCAGTTGCGCAGCCTCGACAGGGTGGGGCGCAACGGCGGCGAGGAGTTTCTGGTGCTGCTGCCGGATACCCTTCTGGGCGAGGCCGTCGAGGTGGCGGAGCGGATCCGCCTCGCCGTCGCCTGCCTCGAGATTGAGGGGGTGCCTGCGGATCACCCCATCCGCATCAGCATCGGCTGCGCCCAGTACAAACCCGAGGATGACAACCTGGGCGAGCTGGTACGCCGGGCCGACGAGGCCATGTACGAGGCCAAGCTGGCGGGGCGCAACCGGGTGATGACGGCCCGGTGAGGCCGACCCCGGGCCCCGTGATAGCGGGCTGGGTATTTTTCACTCGCGCGGGTATAATGCCGCGCAATTTTGCTTTGATCCGGGGCCAGACCCATGTAATGCAACGCGCTTCTCCTGTCTCCACCGGCGGTCACTGACCCGCCCGCGTGGTGTCGTTGTCTGCATGGGCGCCCTGATTCCAAGGTGCTGTCCCGCATTTTTCCCACGGTGGCTCCAGGCCGCCGCTCAATAGAAGAACGTCGAATTATGTCAGCTGAATTTCTGAGTGAAGTCTCCAAGAGACGCACTTTTGCGATCATCTCGCACCCGGATGCGGGTAAAACCACCATCACCGAAAAGGTCCTGCTGTTCGGACAGGCCATTCAGCGCGCCGGTACCGTCAAGGGCCGTGGCTCGGGCCAGCACGCCAAATCCGACTGGATGGAGATGGAGAAGCAGCGCGGTATCTCCATCACCACTTCCGTGATGCAGTTCCCCTACGCCGACTGCCTGGTCAACCTGCTCGATACCCCGGGTCACGAGGACTTCTCCGAAGATACCTATCGTACCCTCACGGCGGTCGACTGCTGCCTGATGGTCATCGACGCCGCCAAGGGTGTTGAAGACCGGACCCGCAAGCTGATGGAAGTGACCCGTCTGCGTGACACCCCCATCCTCACCTTCATGAACAAGCTGGACCGCGAAGTGCGCGATCCGATGGAGGTCATGGACGAGGTGGAGCGCGAGCTCAACATCATGTGCGCCCCCATCACCTGGCCCATCGGCTGTGGCAAATCCTTCAAGGGGGTCTACCACCTCTACAAGGACGAGACCTACCTGTATCAGAGCGGTCAGGGCCACACCATCCAGGAGAAGCGGGTGGTCAAGGGGTTGAACAACCCCGAGCTGGACGCCGCCATCGGCGACGATCTGGCGGCCCAGCTGCGTGGCGAGCTGGAGCTGGTGCAGGGCGCCTCTCCCGAGTTCGATCACGACGCCTTCATCGCCGGCGAGATGACCCCGGTCTTCTTCGGGACCGCCCTCGGCAACTTCGGTGTCGACCACATGCTGGACGGCCTGACCGACTGGGCGCCAGCCCCCATGCCGCGCAAGGCCGAGAGCCGCGAAGTGGTGGCGACCGAGGAGAAGTTCTCCGGCTTCGTGTTCAAGATCCAGGCGAACATGGACCCGAAACACCGCGACCGTATCGCCTTCATGCGCATCGTGTCAGGCACCTACTCCAAGGGCATGAAGATGCGCCACGTGCGCATCGGCAAGGACGTGAACATCTCCGACGCCGTCACCTTCATGGCCGGTGACCGTGAACAGGCGGTCGAGGCCTGTGCTGGCGACATCATCGGTCTGCACAACCACGGCACCATCCAGATCGGCGACACCTTCACCCAGGGTGAAGATCTCAAGTTCACCGGCATCCCGAACTTCGCGCCGGAACTGTTCCGCCGCATCCGCCTGCGTGACCCCCTCAAGCAGAAGCAGCTGCTCAAGGGGCTGGTGCAGCTCTCCGAAGAGGGGGCGGTGCAGGTGTTCCGTCCGCTCATCAGCAACGATCTCATCGTCGGTGCGGTCGGTGTGCTGCAGTTCGACGTGGTGGTCTCGCGCCTCAAGAGCGAGTACAACGTCGAGGCCATCTACGAGGCGGTCAACGTCGCCACCGCCCGCTGGGTGGAAGGGACCGACGTCAAGAAGTTCGAGGAGTTCAAGCGCAAGAACGAGGTCAACCTGGCCCTCGATGGGGGTGACAACCTCACCTACATCGCGCCGACCATGGTCAACCTGCGCCTGGCCCAGGAGCGTCACCCGGACGTTCACTTCCGCCAGACCCGCGAACACTGATCACCCTGCCCGCACCCAGCGGGTGGCTGATGACCAGAGAGACCCCGCTTCGGCGGGGTTTTTTGTTATGGGGCGTGTCATTGGAAGGGGCGGCGATCCCCATCCGGGGCTTGATGAATGAATAAAAATCAAGGATAAGTGATTTAAATTTCACCCATGGAGAGAGACATGTCCGTCACCCAACCCGTAGAGGCGCAGTTTGCCGCCTACAATGCCCACGATCTCGATGCCTTCGTGGCCTGCTTTGCCCCGGATTTCAAAGGCTATCGCATGCCGACCGAGACGCCGAGCACAGTCGGCAAGGGGGCGCTGCGGGCCTTCTATGCGGAGCACAGATTCAACAACCCGCTGCTCAAGGCCGAGCTGCTGTCACGCACCGTCTTGGGCAACAAGGTGTTTGATCACGAGCTGATCCATGGCCTCTCCCTTGAGCCCATCGAGAGCGTGGCGGTGTTCGAGGTGAAGGAGGGTCTTATCCAGACCGCCTGGTTCTATTTCCCTTCCTGAGCGCCGCGACACGGGCCTGCCGGCGACAAAGCTGGTATAAGAGAAAGTTCCCTGCGGGCATCCCCTGGTCTGCCCGCGTCTGGACAATAACAAGGAGTACACCATGCTTGGACGCATCACCCACCTCTTCCCGCTTTGGGCCCTGCTGTTTTCCCTGCTGGCCTACTGGCAGCCCGAGCCCTTCGTCGGCCTCAAGGGCCAGATAGTGCCGCTGCTGACCATCATCATGCTGGCCATGGGGCTGACCCTCAAACCCCAGAACTTCCTCGACGTGGTGCGCAACAAGAAGGCCATCGGCCTCGGGCTGGTATTGCAGTTCAGCGTGATGCCGCTGGCCGCTCTGCTGGTCAGCCTGTTGCTGGGCTTTGATGCCGAGTTGACCGTGGGAATGGTGCTGGTGGGCAGCGTCGCCGGTGGCACCTCTTCCAACGTGATGTGCTATCTGGCCAAGGGCGATGTGGCTCTCTCCATCACCATGACAGCTCTCTCCACCCTGCTCGGGGTCCTCGTCACCCCCCTGCTGGTGCAGCTGCTGGCTGGCAAGAGCGTCGACGTGCCGGTGCTGGACATGCTGCTGAGCCTGGTGAAGATAGTGCTGATCCCTGTGGTGTTCGGGGTGGTTGCCAATGTCTTCCTCCACTCCCTGACGGCACGTATCGAGCCCGTGCTGCCGCTCGTCTCCATGGCCGCCATCGTCATGATCATCGCCATCGTGGTCGCCCTCAACGCAGGGCAGTTCGCCAGCATCGGCCCCATCGTGGCGCTGGCGGTGATCCTGCACAACGGCATCGGCATTGTGGCGGGCTACTGGGTCAGTCGCTGGCTGGGCTTTGAGGAGCGGATCTGCCGCACCGTGGCCTTCGAAGTGGGGTTGCAGAATTCTGGCCTCGCCACGGCGCTGGCCATGAAATTCTTCACTCCCGCCTCGGCCATGGCTGGCACCCTCTTCTCGGTCTGGCACAACCTGTCCGGCTCTCTGCTGGCCGGGGTCTGGGCCAAGCGACCGCTTTCCCGGCCTGCTGGGACCCTGGAGCAGCGCGCTGGCTGATCAGGGGGCGCAAGATGAAACAATAAGGGGCCATGGGCCCCTTGTTGTTGTTTGAGCTAGTCGAGCGCCAGCACCATGCAGATCTCGCAGGCGTCGTGGCCTGTGCAGCCAAGGGGCCCCGGCAGGTGTTCGAAGCCCAGGGATTCATAGAGGGCGGTGGCTTCCCGCAGCACGGCGGTGGTCTCCAGATAGCAGCGCTGGTAACCCAGGGCGCGAGCCTCGGCCAGCGCCTGCAACACCAGCCGCCGTCCCAGCCCCAGCCCCCGCAGGGCGGGCAGGAAGTACATCTTCTGCAGCTCGCACACATCCGCTGCCCCCGCCAGCGGCGCTATGCCGCCCCCGCCAAGAATGGTGCCGTCCGGTCCCTCAATCACCCAGTAGCGGCTGCGCTCCCCCTGATAGGTCTCGTGGAGAAAATCGAGGTTGGGATCCGCCACCCCGTACCCCTTGTCGGCGGTGAGGCCGTATTCGGCGGAGACGGCGCGCACCACGGCGGCGATCCGGGGATTGTCGGCCGGGGTGATGGGGCGGATGACGAACCCCTGCTGGCGGCGGGCGCGGGAGAGGGCGCTGCGATAGAGCCGCATGCCCTCCCAGATCTGCTCGCACTCGGCGGGGGAGAGTTGGGCCAGGGCCCCCGCCATGGTCTCGTCCATCTGCCGGTGCAGCTCCTCAAGCTGTGCCTTGCCCGGCTCGGTGAGGCTCGCCTCCTTGCTGCGCCCGTCCGAGGGGTGGGGTTGCCAGGCGATAAGCTCCCGCTCGGCGAGGCGGGCCAGGGGGCGGCTGGCGTTGGACTTGTCGATGCGAAGGCGCTCGGCAAGCTGCTGGTTGGTGGCGGGACCGTTCTCCAGCTCGATGAGCAGGTGGGCCTCTAGGGGGCTCAGGGCCAGCGAGCCGCACTGCTGGGAGAGCATGCCGAGTTCGCGTACCAGTTCCCTCGACAGGGCGCGCAGGGGGCGGGGATCCATGGGGTTGTCTCCTTGTGATGGCATTTGGTTGTTATGCGCAACCAATACCATCTTTTGGTTGTTGGTGACAACTATTTGCGTGAAAAAGGGGACAGGCAGGCAGAAAAAAGGGCCCGGGAGGGGGCCCAAACATTGGAAACCCGCGCGGGGGCGCGGATCCCATCCTTGGTCAGGCAAGGCGCCGGCGAGGGTTAGACCAGTTCCGCCAGCATGGTGTCGGCATAGGGGGTCAGCGCCTCTCCCTGCTTCACCTTGGCGAGGTAGTCCGGGTTGGCGATGAGGGGGCGACCGATGGCGACGAGGTCGAAGCGGTCCGCCTCGATGGCCTCGAGCGCGGTCTCGGCGCTGTAGTTGCCCACCCCCACCAGGTGGCCGTCGTAGCGGGCACGCAGGTAGTCGGAGGCGCGGCCGTCCAGGTAGTCGAAGGTGAGGCTGTCATCGAAGATGCCCAGGTGCAGATAGGCCAGAGTGCGCTGGTTCAGTTCGGCCAGCAGGTGGTCGAACACGGCGCGATCCCGGGCATCCCCTTCCAGGTGCACATAGGCGCCGGGGGAGAGACGAAGGCCGGTGCGATCCCCGCCGATGCGGGCGGCGATGGCATCCACCACCTCCAGCGCGAAGCGGCTCATGTTCTCGGGGCTGCCGCCGTAGTTGTCGGTGCGCAGGTTGCTGGCGTGGTGCAGGAACTGATCGATGAGGTAGCCGTTGGCACCGTGGATCTCCACCCCGTCAAAGCCCGCCTCGATGGCGTTGGCGGCGGCCTGGGCGTAATCCTCGACCAGCTGGGCGATTTCGCTCCCGGTCAGGGCGCGCGGCACTTGATAGACCAGCTCGCGCATGCGCGGCACCGTGCCCTCATGGGCGATGGCGGAGGGGGCCAGCACTTCGGCGTGGTGGAAGAAGGGGTGGGAGAGACGGCCCACGTGCCACAGCTGGGCGAAGATCTTGCCGCCGTTGGCATGCACGGCGCTGGTCACTTTCTTCCAGCCGGCGATCTGTTCGGCGCTGTAGAGCCCCGGGGTATTGGGGTAGCCCTGCCCGTCCGGACGGATGATGGTGGCTTCGGAGATGATGAGGCCGATGTCGGCGCGGCGGCCGTAGTAGGCGGCCATCTGTTCGGTGGGCACCAGACCCGGGCCCGCCATGCAGCGGGTGAGGGGGGCCATCATGAAACGGTTCGCGAGGGTGAGGGTGTCGTTGAGGCGATAGGGCTGAAACAGGGTATTCATGATCGTCTGTCCTGAGGGAGTGATTCTTGAACGGGCATTCAAGACGTTTTTTGGTTTGTGTGCAAGTATTTTTTGAGCAAGCATTCAACATGGATTGACGGGGGAGGCTGGGGTAAACTTGCCGCCCTGTTTTTTCCGTCCCGCGGGACCTTGCCACCGGAGACCCCATGCGCAGCGCCGAATACGATCGGGATGCCGTCTTGCGAAACGCCATGGAAGCCTTTCGCGCCAAAGGCTATGCCAAGACCACCATGCAGGAGCTGGTGGCCGCAACCGGCCTGCACCCGGGCAGCCTCTATGCCGCCTTTGGCAACAAGCGCGGCCTGCTGCTGGCGACGGTCGATCACTATGTGGCAGAGAAGGGGGCCCTGCGCCGCCGCTGCCTGGCACAGCCCAGCCCGCTGGCGGGGCTGCACGCCTTCCTCGAGCAGGTGGTGGACGATGCCCTGCAGGGCTCCTGCCTGCTGACCCGCACCCTGATGGAGCTGGCGGAGCAGGACGAGGAGCTGCACCTTCGCTTCAAGGCCATCTACGGCGAGCTGGAACAGGATCTGGCCGGGCAGCTGGCCCTGGCAAAGGCGCAGGGAGAGCTGGCAAAAGAGGGGGACATCCCCACCCTGACCGCCTTCTTGCAGGTCCATATCCAGGGACTGGTCACCTTCGCCCAGTGCCACCCCGACCGCCCTCTGCTGGCCGGTGTCGTCGCCCGGATGATGAGCGCCCTGCGGGCGTGATGCGCCGCCCATAAACAACCATGGCTCCTGCGGGAGCCATGGTTGTTTATGGGGATGCCACACGCCGCCGGGTTGTTTGCTCCCTTCTCCCACTTATTTACAAAAGAATGGGAGAAGGGCTGGGGATGAGGGGGAGGGCTCGTGCTCAGCGCAAAGAGAGCAAAAGAAGTTCCAGTACGGCCTCCATTCGACTCAATACATCGTTATTCCACACCCGGATCACCCGAAAGCCCTGCTGATTGAGGTAGGCCGTTCTTGCGCCATCATGTTGCCGTCCGGCCGGTTCGTTGTGCTGTGACCCGTCTACCTCGATGATCAGCCTCTGCTCAAGAGAGATGAAATCGACAATGTAGGGCCCGATGGGTATCTGGCGACGGAATTTCACCCCAGCCAGGCGGCGGTCGCGCAATTGCAGCCACAGTTTCTGTTCGGCAAGGGTGGCTTCTCGCCTCATGCGCTTGGCAAACGGATGGGTTCTCATGGTGCCTATCCAGAGCTATTTGACCCTATTAGATATAGCCATTCCCCGGTCTGGTGACTGAGTGGGTTGCTTCCCCTCACCCTGGCCCTCTCCCAGAGGGAGAGGGGACAGATCGAGTAACAGTTGTCATCTTGTTGGTCATCTCGGGGCCATCGTGGTGTGGTGTGACATTGAACTGATGAACTGATGAACTGATGAACTGATGAATCGATAGGTCGATGTGCTGGTGGGATGTATTTCGCCCTAGCAGACAGGTTGTTTGCGATGCTGCCAGTGGCGCAGATCCGCTCCCTTCTCCCCTTGCGGGAGAAGGGTTGGGGATGAGGGGGGGAGTCACACGCCGTCGGGTTATTCAGGAGTCACCAGCTTTTTCATCAGATGCTTGAGCCACACCTGGGCCGGCTGCCGCGCATGCTGCTTTGGTATGCCAGACGCTGCGGGTTTACGCGGGGCTGACCAGATCCTTCATCAGCGCCTTCAACCAGATCAACGCCGGTTGCTGGGCGTGGACCGGGTGCCAGACGCAGTTGAGGTGATAGTCCGGCACGTCGTCGGGCAGGGGCAGGCTTTTCAGCGGCCAGTGGCTGGCGAGCAGCTCGGCCACCATGCTGGGCAGCACCAGCAGGTGATCGCTCTGGCTCACGATGGCGGCGGCGGACATATAGCTCTGGCTGTTGACCGAGATGGTGCGGCTATGGCCCAGGCTCTGCAAATAGCGGTCGAGGCTCGCCTCCGAGGTGCCGAGCGGCGAGTGGAACACATGGGGCATCTCGATTAGCTGCTCGAGGGTGATGCGCTCCTCCTCCAGCTCCAGGGTGGCACGCACCAGCCCGGCCAGGGGTTCGGTGAGCCAGGTCTCCTTGCCCAGATACCCCGGCACCTGCATGTACTCGTCAAACCCCAGCACCAGGTCGATTTCGCCGCTCGCCAGCTCGGCTTCGGGCAGGGTATCGCGCAGGATGCGGATCTCGATGGTGACGCCCGGCGCCAGCTTCCTGAGGCGCTGGATAAGGGGCGGGATCAGCACGCATTCCACGTAATCCGTGGTGCAGAGCACGAAGCGGCGCTTCGACTGGCGCGGCGCGAACTCGTCCTCCTCCCAGAGTTGCTGCTCCAGCAGCCGCAGCGCCTGCTGCACCCCCAGATGCAGCCGCTGGGCCCGGGGAGTCGGCAACATCCCCTGGGGCGTGCGCACCAGCAGCGGGTCGCCGAGAAAGGCCCGCAACCGGCCGAGGGAGTGGCTCATGGCGGGCTGGCTGATAAAGAGCGATTCGGCGGCGCGGGTCACGCTCCCTTGCGTCATCAGGGCGTCAAAGGCGAGCAGCAGATTGAGGTCGAGCTGGTGCAGTTTCATGGGGGGATTATTCGCCGTGTTTATGGGACAATTAATCCTATTCATTTGATGGATGGGCGCGCAACTTCTTACACTGCGACCCACTCTTATTTTTTCAGGGTTCCCAGGCAAATCGGGGGCCTCAATTCATGCAAGGAGCCTTGCGATGAGCATCAAGACCATGAATTCCACGCCAGCCGCCGACGGCTTCACCATGCCCGCCGAGTGGGCTCACCAGCAGGCCGTCTGGATGATCTGGCCGTTCCGCCCGGACAACTGGCGGGAAGCCGGTCGCTTCGCCCAGGCCACCTTCGCCAAGGTGGCGGATGCCATCGGTGGCGCGACGCCGGTCTTTATGGGGGTGCCGGCCCAGTTTATGGAGCAGGCCCGTGGCATCATGCCTGCCCACGTTACCCTGGTGGAGATGGCCAGCGATGACTGCTGGGCCCGCGACACTGGCCCCACCATCGTCACCAACGCCGCAGGCGAGTGCCGTGGGGTGGACTGGGGCTTCAACGCCTGGGGCGGTCACAAGGGGGGTCTCTACTACCCGTGGAACCAGGATGAAGAGGTCGCTGCCCGGATGCTGGAACAGCACGGCATGGATCGTTACGACGCGCCGCTCATTCTGGAAGGGGGCTCCATCCACGTCGACGGCGAAGGCACCTGCCTGACCACCGCCGAGTGCCTGCTCAACGAAAACCGCAACCCGCACCTGAGCAAAGAGCAGATCGAAGCTCACCTGCGCGACTATCTGGGCGTCACCAGCTTTATCTGGCTGGACGAAGGGGTCTACATGGATGAAACAGACGGCCACATCGACAACATGTGCTGCTTCGTGCGCCCGGGTGAAGTGGCCCTGCACTGGACCGACGACGAGAACGATCCCCAGTACGCCCGCTCCCTGGCTGCCCTCAAGGTGCTGGAAGCGGCGGTGGATGCCAAGGGTCGCAAGCTGAAAGTGTGGAAGCTGCCCCAGCCGGGCCCGCTCTACTGCACAGAGGAAGAGTCCGCCGGCGTCGAGAGCGGCAGCGGTGTGCCGCGCGAGGCAGAGGGCCGTCTGGCGGGTTCCTACGTGAACTTCCTCATCACCAACGATCGCATCGTCTATCCGCTGCTGGATGCCGCCACCGACGGCGAAGCCCAGCGGATTCTGGAAGAGATCTTCCCGGAGCATAAGGTAGTCGGCGTGCCGGCCCGGGAGATCCTGCTGGGGGGGGGCAATATCCACTGCATTACTCAGCAAATTCCTTCTGGCAAGTAAGAACCTGTTCCAAGCCAGCCGAGGTTGGTATTCAAAACCCCACTCAGTGGGGTTTTCTCTCTTGATGGTGTGATGGTCGCAGGCGCCGATGCGGCGATCATCATGACAAACAGTCACCCTTTTACAGGAGATCCCCATGATCGAAGTGACCGAGGTTTCCATTGCCGAGCTGCGCGATGCGCTCGAATCAGGCCGCACCACCGCGGTCGAACTGGTCGAGGCCTATCAGGCGCGGATCAAAGCCTATGACGGCCCCGAGACATCAACCCGCCTCAATGCCGTCGTGGTGCCCAACCCCGATGCCCTGAAAGAGGCCGAGGCGTCCGATGCCCGCCGCGCCCGTGGGGAAACCCTGGGCCCGCTCGACGGCATTCCCTACACCGCCAAAGACAGCTATCTGGTCAAGGGGCTGACCGCCGCCTCCGGCAGCCCGGCCTTCAAGGATCTGGTGGCCCAGCGCGATGCCTTTACCGTTGAGCGCCTGCGCGCCGCCGGTGCCATCTGCCTTGGCAAGACCAATATGCCCCCCATGGCCAATGGCGGCATGCAGCGCGGCGTCTATGGCCGTGCCGAGAGCCCCTACAACGCCGACTACCTGACCGCGCCCTTTGCCTCCGGCTCCTCCAACGGGGCCGGTACTGCCACCGCCGCGAGCTTCGCCGCCTTCGGTCTGGCGGAAGAGACCTGGTCGAGCGGCCGTGGCCCTGCCTCCAACAACGGCCTGTGTGCCTACACTCCGTCCCGTGGCGTCATCTCGGTGCGCGGCAACTGGCCGCTGACTCCGACCATGGATGTGGTGGTGCCCTATGCCCGCACCATGAATGATCTGCTGGAAGTGCTCGACGTAGTGGTTGCCGACGATGCCGAGACTCGCGGTGATCTATGGCGTATGCAGCCCTGGGTGCAACTGCCCAAGGCGTCCGAAGTGCGTCCGGCTTCCTATCTGGAGCTGGCTGCCAAGGCCGATGCCCTCAAGGGCAAGCGCCTCGGGGTGCCGCGCATGTTTATCAACAAGGATGAACTGGCGGGCACCAGCGACAACCCCGGCATCGGCGGCCCGACCGGTCAGCGCATCCATACCCGTCCGTCCGTGATTGCCCTCTGGGAAGAGGCGCGCAAGGCGCTGGAAGCGGCGGGCGCCGAGGTCATCGAAGTGGACTTCCCGCTGGTCTCCAACTGCGAAGGGGACCGACCCGGCGCGCCGACCGTGTTCAATCGCGGCATCGTGAGCCCGGAGTTTCTCAACGACGAGCTGTGGGAGCTATCCGGCTGGGCGTTCGACGACTTCCTGCGTGCCAACGGCGATCCCAAGTTGAACAAGCTGGCTGATGTCGATGGGCCGAAGATCTTCCCCCACGATCCGGGCACCCTGCCGAACCGCGAGGGGGATCTGGCGGCGGGCATGGACGAGTACGTCAAGATGGCCAAGCGCGGCCTGAAATCCTGGGACGAGATCGCATCGGTGCCGGACGGCCTGCGTGGGCTGGAGCAGACCCGCAAGCTGGACCTGGAAGAGTGGATGGACGGGCTCAAGCTCGACGCCGTGCTGTTCCCGACCGTCGCCGACGTGGGCCCGGCTGACGCGGATGTGAATCCGGCCTCCGCCGATATCGCCTGGAGCAATGGCATCTGGGTTGCCAACGGCAACCTCGCCATTCGCCACCTCGGCGTGCCGACCGTCACCGTCCCCATGGGCATCATGGCCGATATCGGTATGCCGGTGGGCCTGACCTTCGCCGGTCGCGCCTATGACGACAACAACCTGCTGCGCGTCGCCTCGGCCTTCGAGTCCACCGGCAGCAAGCGCCAGGTGCCGCCGCGCACGCCGCCGTTGGAGTGATTGGTGTTGTGGGTTAAATCTCTCGGGTTCGTCCGAATATAATGAAAAAACCACCCATTATGCGGGTGGTTTTTTATTATCTATATTGGCTTGTTTTTATTTAAAGATATTAATTGCAACCCTCTAAATTTTTGCTGTGGTCAATGCTGTTATCAATAGTTAACTTAGTCGCATTTCTAATGATGCATTCTATTGCTGTGTTATTTCTGTCGTTCTTATCTATAAAAGAAAATTTTGTGGTGATAATGTATCAGGTGGTTAACTGTTGAGTAGTATTTGTAAATGTCTGTTCGTGGTGTTTATTTGTACGTCGTAGCACATTTTTATGGTAAAGTCTTCAACTGTATTCATCTTCAATAAGGTTGTGGAATGACATTTAAATCTCATAGAAGCTATTACAAATTTATGAATGCAGTGGGCTCAAAAAATCGCTATATTTTAGATGCAGAATCCCAAAGCTTCATGAATTCTATTCTTGAAACCTGTCAGGATAGAATTAAAGTGGTTGAGCCTAGCCATGTTTTATGGCGTGCCCAGTTAGGGCATAATGAGAGAGAGATAACGCAAACAGACCACGATACAGGAGAGGAGGTAGTAGTTGATAGCATGCCTATTCCATTCCCATATCAGAGAATGAAACCATTAGTAGATTCCGCATCAGAAGGAAGAGCTAATCCCAAGGGTATTCCATACATATATGTTGCTACAGATAAAGAAACGGCAATGTCTGAAGTTAGGCCATGGTTAGGTTCTATTATTTCACTTGCACGGTTTAGAGTTAATAGAAAACTCAGGGTGATTGACTTTTCTGAGTTGTATGGAGAGGGTAATCGTCGATTTTATCTAAATAGCTGTTCCGAATAGTAGATCACCGGAGGAAGGGAACTCAGTCCAGTTTGTGCGATCTGATTAGTCGCTAAACAAAACAAGCCACACCCAAAGGACTGAGTTGATGCCTATCCTACCACCTCTGCCACGACCACAACGGC
>NZ_JAGKRI010000353.1:0-368 GCF_017939255.1 Aeromonas sp. Prich7-2 | reverse complement strand
TGATAGTCGTTGTGACCTTGTGAAGGTAATCGCGGCGGGTATTGGCGATATGTGAATGCAGCCGCTGGATCTTGGCTTTTTGTTTCTTCCAGTTGCTGCTGAACTTTACCTTTTTGCTCAACTGGCGTTGGAGCCTTGCCAGCTTGATCTGATTGGTTTTGAAGCTGTTGACGGGCTCAAACACCGTGCCATCTGACAGGGTTGCGAGCTTGGCGATCCCCACATCTAGCCCGACCATTGAGCCGGAGGGGTGAATTGGCTCAAGCGTCTCCTGCTCGACCTGAAAGGAGATATACCAGTGCCCGGCTGCTTGGCTGACGGTCGCGTTTTTAATTTTCCCTTCAACTGGCTGGGACTGACGGAACTTG
>NZ_JAGKRI010000352.1:0-293 GCF_017939255.1 Aeromonas sp. Prich7-2 | reverse complement strand
TCGAAGTTGACGAACCGGATAGCGTCGCGGTTGTCGCTTTTTTTCTTGAATACGGGTGCCTTGGCGGCAAGTTTCTTATCAAAGCAGCGCATCCACGCGCCATGCAAATCCTTGAGCTTCTGCTGGAGGTTGTCGGTATATGCCTCTGCCAGAAAGGCCATTTCTGGGTCTTTCTTCCAACTGGTGAGCATCCTGTTCAGCTCAAAGGCAGAAGGCAGTTTTTCGCCAGCATCCAGAATGCGTTTGGTTTCTGCCAGCCCGTGATTCCAGACATAACGAGCACAACCGCCCAA
>NZ_JAGKRI010000351.1:0-293 GCF_017939255.1 Aeromonas sp. Prich7-2 | reverse complement strand
TACTGGCGCAACAGCAGCAACTATTTGTGACCCGGGTGCCCGTCACTCTCAATGAGGCAAAGCAGGCCGTGGCAACCATAGGTGCACAACCGCTGACCGCTCTGGGCAATGGCTATCATGGCCGTTGGCAACACGCGAATTATGCCAGGGTCGCGCAACGTTGGTTGCTGGTGCGCAGCGAACAAGCCAGCCACCGCGAGCAGCAGACATTGGCCAAAAACCTGCTCAAAGACAGTACCCGCGAGCTCAAAGCCTTCGCCAAATTGTGTGCCCGACGCTTTGCTTGTGAGGCG
>NZ_JAGKRI010000060.1:0-23274 GCF_017939255.1 Aeromonas sp. Prich7-2 | reverse complement strand
TGGTGGGCATTCCCGCGGAATGCATGGTGTTTTTGCTCATGGGGGGAGCGTATCTAAGGAGCAGGATCAAGCAAGCAGGAAAGTGGGATCAAGAGACGATCGTCTCATTTTTCCTGTGTCAATACTGTTCCGGTGAATACTTACCGCCAATCCGCTGGCTTCGCCAGTCCCCTCGGGCCAGAGCCAACGTCGGACGGGCCGCCGCAGACGGCACTTTGGCCTACGCCATCCATGGCTTCGGCTTGGGTGATCCATCCGAACTTCGGGGGAGGGAACACGCTGAACCCCAAAGAAATCAACCAGCAGAGCAGGGTGTATCTCCAGTTCGGCGAGGTCGGCGCCAAGTGGCTGATGACGGCGTATGCCAGATTGGAAGTGCTCTGATCTATTCCGTCTTTTTATGCAATCAACCCGGCTTCGGCCGGGTTGGTTTTTATTTGCGCAAGCACTGGACGAATTTTCATCGCGTGGCAGGACCGATATCATCATCCCCCTGTGATAAAGAGTGATGATCCATATTTAAACGTAGGAAGTCATTTAAGAATGATACCATCGTATTATTTTCTCTATCGGCATAGATGGTACTGTTATCAGTGAATCCAGAAGATATAGATAACTCTTCAGCCATATTTTCAACCGTCTGTTGAATATTGGACATGACAGTATCATTCACATCACATCTCAAAAGAGAAAATAATTCAAAGCTATATTTTTCAGCCTCATCCAAGTTGTCAAGTCTGACATACATGGCTCTAATGTAGCTTTTGTAATCAGTATGCTCGACGCTGGCCGCTGATTCAATCTTCTCAATATGTTTTGCAAGAATAGGAGCCAGAAAGTCATTGAATTTATTGGGAAGCCCGGTCCTATAGTATCGATTTGCTCTCCATACTGGAATAGTCATGCTATATTCTTTTGATAAATCAAAGACACTAAAACTTGCATGGGACTCAATGATAGATAACAGCTCACCCTTATCTACAGTTACAATGTATTCTGAGCTGGCCTCATACCATTGTTCTCCATGTTGAAATTGAAGTTTTCTAGAGCTAATAGCAAACATATTAGCATGAAAGACTTGTTTCGGTTTGACCGGTTTGCAAACAAGCAGTTCAATTGCACTTTCTAAACCATCATTGTAGGCAGCAATATCACAATTCTGGGACAGAACGAGAAAGATAGTTGAGTCACTGATTTTCGACGCAATACCACGATGCTTAAATTTTGAGAATGAATCAGTCCAAGCAATTCTCACCTCTTTTTCTATAAGAGATGCATGAAAACATGTTGCCTGTTTTATTCCGTGTTCAAAGAGTAACTTTTGACCATTCGAATACATGTAGTCATTCCTTTACACAGACCTTGTTAGACTGAACAACGTAGTTTCATTCTTTGAATGAGATGCAGGGATTTTATTCATCTTATCAGCAAGTAGCTGTGAATGATGGAGTATTTTACTAGTATCCAACTTCTCAGAAGTTAACAAATCCAGCAATGAACTACCTTCAATAGTGAAGTTCTTGGACATGGCTCCAGGGCTATGGGGAAGCAACGGTGAAATCACCTTGATAATCTCATGTAAAGCAATCACCCTATCTCTGGTGCTAGACTTCATTGATTGAGATATTTCAGCCTCGGTTGCATATGAATGTAATGTCTGTCTTGTTACTCCAAAGATTGAGGCGATATCCTTATTTGGTAAACCCAAGGACACTTTTACAAAAGAAATAATATCTGAAATTCCCAGCAATTGTTTTTCTTTACTGGATTTTGTTCCATAAAAATTATAAGACGCCCAACGACCATTATCATAATTAGATGAATTTTGATCGTGAAGAACATCATAAGTAGTAGGGTGTGAAATAACCCCAGCATGAGTCTGAAACATGACTGCCCCAGCCATAATTACCGCACTGGCAGGGGAGTTTTTGATAGCAGAAGCACTATTCCACATTGACAACCTCCTCACCCCAAGTATCCCTTGCCTTTTCTGAAATAACATTCCAGAAAACATCGCTTGCATGTTGATATAACTCATTTGCAGCTGATTCTATCAGGGTGACTGAAAATTTTGGGCTTCCAACAAAATTATGCGAGTGATCGACATCTAATAGACCATATGTCTCAGAAGAAACAACTAGCCACTCTGATTGGCCATTAATTATTAACCCACAATTAGGATCAGGTTCAACAAGATTGTCAGGTAATATCTTGTATACTCTACCCCCATTGCATCGTAGCTCTTCGAAATTAACAACAAGAATTTGTCCGGGTTTAGTTTCGATAACCTTTAACGTAGCACCTTGCACATGGTGGGTTAGAGGGCCAACCATGTCGAGTGAAGGTGGTAACACTTCGGAACTAACAAACTCTTTTAAAGTGCATCCACCGGTTGGTGCAATAACATCAACATATCTCAAGCCAACACTTTTTAGGAGTGTCGAATTTAACCCACTAAATATGTCTAAACATCCATTTAAGACACGATGGAATTTATCATAAAAATCTTCGAAACCTTGATAGTTTGTTGTTTTAAGCACAATGGAGTCGTTAAGAATCTCAACAATATCTTGTTCACCAGCAGCCCGGAAGAGAACTCTCTTTCTTTGAACTTGATTTTGCACCATTTGCTGTCTGACCGGGTCAAAACCAACATCAACGATGTTAGCTTCACTTTCGATCTTTTCTTGGAATCCTTCGCTAATCATCCTTTCATGCAGAGCCTTCATCAGCTCATTACTGATAGGATTTAGACTTGGCGCCTCACTAAAACGCAGGTGTAAAACTGCATGCACTAGAGGGGCGTGTTTCAAAATTCTTTTGCTCATCAATGGCAACCTTACTGTTCATGCTTTACTTCATTTTACACATTTTTTTACATCAGACAGCTTACTTTCCTCAGAATCAGAACTATCAATCGTTAACTGAGTCGCAAAAAAGAAATCTAGACGCCAACCTTTCTGACGGGGCCGTAGGTTCAATTACGACTGTGCTAATCGAACCTACATGCAGGCGGGTCCCAGCAGGTACAAACCCCAGGCTCCCGCCTGTCTGGCTCACCTCGGCTGAAACGCCTTGACGAGAAATTCGATAAAGAGCCGCACGTTGCGGGACTGCTCCTTGTGGAAGGGGTAGACGGCGAACAGGGCGTGGGGGTCGGGTTGCCAGTCGGGGAGCAGTCTGACCAGGGTGCCGTCCGACAGGTCGTTCGACACGAATTCATCCGGTACCAGGATCACCCCGAGCCCCTGCACCGCCGCCTGTTTCAGGGCGATGCCGTTGTTGGCGCAGAAGCTGGCGGGGGGCAGCTCCACCGCCACGCTCTCCGCGTCCCGGGTGAAGAACCACTTGTTGGGGGAGGAGGAGAGGCTGTAGCGCAGGCAGTTGTGGGCCTTGAGATCCGCCGGGTGGGCGGGTTGGCCCGCCTCCTTCAGGTAGTCGGGGGCGCCGCAGAGCACCCGCTGCACCTCGCACAGGGGTTTGGCGCGCAGGGTGGAGTCCTCCAGGGTGCCAGCCCCCCGGATCACCACGTCCAGCCCCTGATCCACCAGATCCATGTAGGCGTCGCTCAGGATCACCTCGATGCCGATTTCCGGATAGCGGCGCTGGAACGCGCAGACAAGGGGGTTGAGGCGGATCAGCCCGTAGGACATGGGCATGCCGATCCTCAGCCTGCCCCTGGGGCTGAAGGAGGCAGCCATGATGGACTGGTCGGCGGCCTCCAGGCTGTCCAGCACGGCGCATATCTGGCCGTAATAGGCCATGCCGGCTTCGGTGACGCTCAGCCGCCGGGTGGTGCGGTTGATCAGCGCAATGCCGAGAAAGGCTTCCAGCTCGTTGATGTTCTTGCTGACCGCCGCCTGGGAGAGGAGCAGATCGTCCGCCGCTGCCCTGAAGGTGCCCATTTCCACCACCCGGCGAAAGACGTTCAGCGCCGTGATCTTGTTCATCCTGCCCCCGTTAATTCACTACTGGTAAATGATGGCGCCATCATTGCGCACTTTTATCACAATAGTGCGGTTCCCCGGGGTGTCCACCCCCCATCCCCCGCCAGACAGAGAGTTGCCCGTGGCAGACCGGCCCGGATCATGGCCCTCCGGGGCGTGGCGGGCCCGACAGAGACGCAGACGAAAGGGAGGCGATGAGCCCAGGGCTCCCCGGCCCGTGACGGCAGGCATAGCAGGCATAAAAGCAGGCGGCAGGGCCCGGGCCCCGCCGCCAGATGGCACGCACCGGCTTACTGCACTTTGCCAGGGGCGGGGGGCAGGGTGATGCCGACATCGGCCCAGGGGTTGGTGCCGAGCAACTGCGCGTGGGGCACGTCGGCCTGGTAGCGCATGGTGAACGCTCTGGGGCCGTGGGCGAAGGCTACCAGCAGCCCCTGTTTTGCATCCATCAACCCGGCGTGCATGCCGAGCCCGTGATAGCTGATCCGCACGGCCTTGTCCTCAAGGCCCACCTTGTCTATCTGGAAGCGGGCGATGCTGCCGTCTTTGAGGGTAAAGCCCCAGCGGAAGGGGCCGCCGCTGACCACCGTCATCACCTCGTCGATGTCGGTGCCGTCCTCGGCGGAGTTGACGTGCATGCGGCCATATTTGCCGAGCACGGCGCTGCGGGTGCGCTCGTCCAGCGCCATCAGGTCATAGACCTTGGGGTAGGGGCCGACGCCGGTCTCTTCGGTGGCGACGCCGCCCCCTTGCACCGCAGGCGCGCGCCCTGCGAGCCTGGCTTGCTCCAGCAGTTCTCCCTGACTCAGGTTGAAGGCCGAGATCAGGGCGCCGTGCTCCGCTTTGGTCAACGCGCGGCGGTGAGAGGCTTCAAGCAGCGGCCTGGCGGCCTCGGGAATGTCGACAGTGACCACGTTGACGCCGATGGGGTTGAGCGCGTTGTTGACCGCTTCGACCCCGGTCACGGCGGGGCGGCCATCGCTGAACTGCACCGAGACGATGTCACCGGCGAAGGTGTTGAAAGAGAAGGCCGAGGCGAGGGTGCCGGCCAGCAGCGGGATAGGGGTGAGTTTCATACAAGACTCCTCGTTAAGGTTCGAGAAGCAGTCTAGGGCGGTGATGTGTTCACTGAAATGACACTCGGATGATATGAAAATTCACTGACAGTAATGAATCGTGGGGATCAGGGTCGTCGGCCCGCCCTGGGGGAGCGTGCCCTCTGCCAGGGGGTGTGAGCCCGGTTGACGCAACGGGGCCCGGCTTGTGGTATGACTCTGGACGTTACTCATCAGAACCTGTCGGAGGACGAGACAATGCTGGCGTTGATCACCACGGCGCACCACACCTGCTACCCCAATCCCATCGCCTTTCGGGCCGGAGAGCGGGTGCGCATCGGCTACGAGGACGACGAGTTTCCGGGCTGGGTGCGCACCTTTACCGCAGACGGCAACGAGGGGTGGGCGCCCCTGTCCCTGCTGACCCCGATCGGCGCCGGGGAGGCGCAGGCGCGCCAGGACTATACCGCCCGGGAGCTGGACGTGGCGGCGGGGGAGCGGGTACGGGTGGATCGGGAGCTGGCAGGCTGGCTCTGGGTTCACAACGAAGCGGGGCAATCAGGCTGGATACCGGCAAGCTGCATCGCCTCGCCCTCATAAGGTGGCAGCGGCTCGGAGAAGGAGTAGAGCGGAGAGAGAAACCCGGCCAGCGACGGACGCGGCGGCCGGGTGAATTGTTAGGACCAGGGTGGCGGAGCCGGTTTGCGGCTGCCTGGTTGACGGATGGCTAGTCGGACGTTTCCTGCTCGGCTGCGTTTTCGGGCTGTAGCGCCTCTTTCTGCTCCGCCCATTTCAGCAGGGCGTCCAGCGCCGGGCACAGAGCCTGTCCCCAGTCGGTCAGGCGATACTCCACCTTGGGCGGCACCTGCGGGTAGACCTTGCGCACGACGATGCCGTCTGCTTCCAGCTGTCGCAACTGCTGGGCAAGCATCTTCTGGGAAATGGCCGGGATCAGCCGCTCAAAGTCCGAATAACGCTGCACCTTGCCATCAAACAGGTGGAACAGGATGACCAGCTTCCAGCGCCCTTCCAGCAATTTGAGCACCTCTTCGACACCGGTGGCCGCCGTGGACGGGGTATAGATCTTGTTCATGGGTGAGTCACTTACTTTTTTGTGCGTACTTGATTAAACGTAAGCCTATGTGGAAAGTGGCGGTACAGCAATTGTCTTTTAGCGAGGATGACGATGACGACCTTACTCTTTCCATCCATTGCCACCTATTTCGAGGTCAGCAACGGGGGGGATCCTGCCCGCCTGGCCGGATGTTTCACCGAAGATGCGTTTGTGCGGGACGAACGCCATACCCATCAGGGACATAGCGCCATCCAGTCCTGGATGGCGGGTACCCGGGCCGCCTTCGACTACTGCGTGACACCCATGAAGGTGACGCAGGACGGGGCGCGGGTGACCGTGGTTGCCAAGGTGGCGGGCAACTTCCCCGGCAGTCCTGTGATGCTTGATCACCTGTTCCTGATGTCGGGCGACGACATTCACTCTCTGGAGATACGATGATGACAATGGATTTGGCACTGCAAGGCCGGCGTGTATTGATCACCGCGGGGACCAAGGGGGTGGGCAAGGCCGTATTCACCCTGTTTCGTGACAATGGCGCCCGGGTGCTGACCACGGCGCGCAGCCGCCCGGCGGAGGTGCCGGAAGCGCAATTCGTCGCCGCCGATCTGACCAGTGTGGAAGGCTGCAATACGGTGGTGGATGCCGTCAACGCCAGGCTGGGCGGTGTGGACATCATTGTCCACGTGCTGGGGGGCTCATCGGCGCCGGGTGGCGGTTTCGCAGCGCTGGGGGAGGAGGAATGGCAGCGGGAGCTCTGCCTGAATCTGATGCCGGCGGTGCGCCTGGATCGCGCCTTGCTGCCCGCCATGCTGGTACAGGGGGAGGGGGTGATCATCCATGTCACCTCCATCCAGCGTGAGTTGCCCCTGCCTGAGTCGACCACGGCCTATGCCGCCGCCAAGGCTGCATTGTCAACCTACAGCAAGAGCCTGTCGAAAGAGGTGACGCCAAAAGGGGTGCGGGTGGTACGGGTCTCTCCCGGCTGGATAGAGACGGAGGCATCCGTTGCGCTGGCCGAGCGGCTGGCAACCCAGGCTGGCACGGACTACGAGGGAGGTAAGCAGATCATCATGGATTCCCTGGGAGGGATCCCCCTCGGTCGCCCTGCCAAACCGCAGGAGGTTGCGAATCTCATCGCCTTTCTGGCATCTCCCCTGGCCGCCTCCATCAGCGGTACCGAATATGTGATCGACGGAGGCACAGTGCCCACCGCGTAGGCGAGCATCATCTTTTCAAGCAAGTCGCAGCGATGTTGGCAGTCGCTATCAAAACGTGTTGGCGAACACCTGGACAAGGCGTTCGCCGCCCTTCCAGCCAATGGCAAGAACAAGCCCACTGCCCGCGCTGGAATCATATGCAGGCATTCACGCCGCCCTAACCGAAGCCATTGGCGATGGCGTGCTTGATCCCCATGTCACGGGCCGTGACCGGTACCCCGAGCGGCCCTTTGACGCCGAAGCAGATGGAGACATGGCTAGCTGCCATCGAGCATCAATGGGACTAGGGCAATGAGAGATGATGGAGAAACGGGGGACCAGAAACCCGGCCAGCGACATGGCGTGCGGCCGGGTGAATTGTAAAGAGTAGGGTGACGGAAAACGGGATCAGCCTAGTCTAATCAACTCGATGGGGGCGTAGCGCTCCTGGCTGTTCGTCAGCAGCACGCACTTCTCATGTTCCGCCTCATAGGGGGTCAGGTTGTCGGTGTGCGCCTCCTTGAGGGTGTCGACTGCGCCGGTGGCGGCAATCATCACCCGTTGGCCCAGGGTCAGCACATTGCGGTTTCGATCGTAGATCTTCATGGCATTCTCCTTGTGGGATGGGTGCCTCGGCCCGTGCCGGGGCAACGGGCTCCAGACTACGCCCCTCGAAAAACGAGATGCCTGTCACAGATCAAAAAAGGGGGAAAGAGGGACGCGGTGCGGCGACGGGGTATGGCGCTCTGGTCTCGCTGCCCGCCGGTGATCGCCACCGCCTGTCGCAGGGCAGGGAGGACGCCCCCGCTTTTCATCCCCTCGGGCTCGAACTGCAAGGGGGATGCGCTATAGTGGAGCCGCTCGTTTTACTGCCTTCAACCAACCGAGAGTGCATTATGAATCGTGATATCGCAGCCCAGTTCATCAAGATGCTGACCAACCTGGACCAGTGTCTGGCCAAGGCCGAGGCCCACGCCGAGGCAAAGAAATTCAACGTGGACAACTTCTTCAATGAGCGCCTCATCGTCGACATGCTGCCCCTGAGCAAGCAGGTGCTGATCTGCTGTGACAGCGCCCGCGCCGTGGTGGCCACCGCCAGCCTGAGCGAGCCGCCGGTGCTGGGGGATGATCCCAAGACCATGGCGGATCTGCGCGCCCACGTGGCCAAGACCATCGCCTACCTGCAAGGCAAGCTGGAGGCGGATTTCAGCCAGTACGCGAGCGGCCACTACTACCCCTACTGGGCCGGTGGCAAGGGGATGGACGGCCACAGCTGCGTCCACGAGTACGGCATCCCGAACTTCTACTTCCACCTCACCATGACCTATGCCCTGCTGCGCCAGGCCGGGGTGGATCTGGGCAAGCGGGATTACCTGGGTGGTCTGAACCTGCAATAAACCGCGCTTCAGCGACGACAAAGCCTGCCCCCTGGCAGGCTTTGTCGTTTTCGGCCCGGCTCAGCGCCCCAGGTTGTCGGCCAGTTGTTTGGCGCGACTTGCGGCCCACTGATCGATCATCTTCTCCATCTCCAGGGCGGTGATGGGGGAATCCTTGTGGGTGGTGTCCGGGCTCTCGCGAGCGTCCATCACCCGCACCAGCAGCTTGCCGCTCTGGGCGTCGAGCAACTGGGCCATGCTGCCCACCCTGAGCAGATAGGGCTCCTTGCCTATTACCTCGCGGGTGACGTTGATGGCGATCTTGGCGGGCAGCAGATCCCGCAGCTTGGGGTCGGGCCGGGTCAGGTCGAAGTTGGTGATGGCCGCCTGCACCCGCATCACGCCGGGACCGGGTTCGGTAGCCATCTTGACGCCCTGGCTCATCAGCTCCCGCTGGAAGGTGGCGTGGTAGTAGCGGCCTATCTCGTTCTGCTCGTTGGCGGTCAGCAGATACCACTGGCCGTTCTCCTGGCGGATGAACTGCAAGGGATCGAGCAGCACCGCGTGGTACTGGCGCAGATCCACGCCGGGCTCCTTGTAGATGCGCTGGTTGGGGTTGCTTTCACTCTGCTGGAAGGCCGTGAGCGGGATCGCCTGCAGGCTGTGGGAGACCTGGTTCTTCACGGCGCACCCGCCCAGCAGGGCGGCGGCCATGGTCATCATCAAGACTCGTTTCATGGGGGCTCCTGGCGGTGGATGGTCGCTGCACGGACGCAGCCCGCCCTGCCCACAGAGATACCTGATCAGGCCCCTCTCTCACAAGGGTATCTGTGCGGGGGCCACCGGGGGAGCCCCCGTGTCGGGTCACTCGGCGGGGATCTCGGGCTCCACCAGGGTGGCGAGCTGCATCAGGGACTCCTGCCAGCCGAGGTAGCACATCTCCACAGGGATGACCGCCGGTATACCCGCCTGTTCGATGGCGAGATCGGTGCCGCACAGCACTTGGGTGAGGGTGATGGTGACCTGCATCTCCCCCGGCAGGTTGGGGTTGTCGAAGCGGTCGGTGTAGCGGATGTGCTTGCCCGGCTCCAGCGCGAGATACTCGCCGCCGAAGGTGTGGGTGTGGCCGCTGGCGAAGTGGGTGAACGACATCCTGAACTGGCCGCCGACCCTGGCATCCAGCGCCGCCACCTTGCAGGTGAAGCCATGGGGGGGCAGCCATTTGGCCAGGGCGTCCGGCTCGATAAAGGCCTGGTATACCCGCTGTGGCGGGGCCTTGAGTACGCGATGCAGAGTGACTGTGTTCATGGGGGACTCCTCTTGGTGGCAACAGGGACGGGTCGCAGCAAGGATAGCCGTCATCCCCGTGGCCTGCGGGGGTGCGTCGCTTCCTTTCGCCTGCAGAGAGGATTTTTCGTTTTCTCTTCAAGGAGTTGATCAAGATAGAGGTTATTGTCACCGTTCGCTCATATAATCGCCGCCATGCAAGCGACTCGGAAGGATTCGATGACACAGCTGATGGCGGCCCTGCTGGGGTTGTTTTACGCCAGCCTGATCTGGGCGGCGCCCGTCCCCTTCGTGACGGCCCCCGGCCCCCATGCCACGCAGGGGAGGCTGGAGCCCCTGCTCTCCTGGTTCTCGGGGGAGTTTTCCAGCCAGGAGCAGGCCACCTTCGATGCCCGCTTCACCAGTGCCGAGCTGCGGCTGGTGGAGATCTGGCCCGGGGAGGGCCCCTTTCGCTGGGTCTATGCGGAGCAGTTTCTGACCGAGCGGGCGCAGCGGCCGTTTCGCCAGCGCATCTACCGCTTCTCCTCCCTGCCCGATGGCCGCATCCTGATGGCCGAACTGACCATGCCGAGGGCCACGGATTTTGCCGGCGCCTGGCGTCGGCCCGAGCTGCTTGACTCCCTCACCCCGCAGCAACTCTCCCTGCGCGAAGGGTGCGAGATCTGGCTGACCCGCCAGCCGAGCGGGGAGTACAAGGGACAGACCCGGGTCGGGCATTGCACCACCGATTTTGGCGGTGCCACCACCCTGGTGCAGTACCTCTGGATCGGCCCGGACAGTGTCCGGCTGCTGGACAGGGCCTATGACAACGGCGCCCATCAGCGCTGGGGCAGCCCGGGGGAGGGTTACGTCTACCTGCGCAAGGGGATGCGGCGCGGGGAGTAGTCGCGCCGTCCGTCAAGGCCCCTCCCTGCTTGCCGCCAACAAGGACGTGCCGGTCAGGCCGCTGGCCAGTGCCCCTGCAGATCCACCAGGATGGAGAGGCTGACCGCGCCAAACAGCAGGCCCGTCATCAGGTTGAGCGGGCGCTGGATGCGGCCGAGCAGGTGCTGGGCGCGGGGGGTGGAGAGGCTCCAGGCCAGGGCGCTGAACCAGACGAGGGAGAGCAGGAACAGCTCCAGGATCAGCAATCCCCGGGTCAGGCCATCCACCTGGGGCGTCACCATGGCGGCCAGCAGTCCCATGAAGAACAGCATCGCCTTGGGGTTGAGCAGATTGGTGGCCAGCCCGCTCTTCACCCCCTTGCGCCAGCCCGGCCGCTCGCCTCCGGCGCGCAGCGCCAGATCCCCGCTTCCCTGCCAGGCCGCTTTCAGCGCCCCCCAGCCCAGCCAGCCCAGATAGAGGGCACCCACCAGTTTCACGGCGAGAAAGAGCCAGGGCTGGCTTGCGATCAGCAGGCTGATGCCGGTCAGGCTCAGGGTGGCGTGGAGCAGGATGGCGAGGGCGATGCCAAGGGCCGCTCCGAGGGCGGTGGGCCTGTGCAGGCTGGTGCGCAGGATGAGTGCGAAATCCGGGCCCGGGCTCGCCAGGGCGACGAGGTGGACGAGACCCAGGGTCAGAAACAGGCTGGTGAACATAAAAGACCTCCGACAGCGGTATGGAGGTGACAGCATGGGGCAGGACGGGGGACGGGAGATTGTAAAAGATTGCAGCGGCGACGATTCAGGCGGGCAGCATCTGCTGGCGATACTCCGCCGGGGTGAGCCCGAAGGCCTGACGAAAACCGTGGTGGAAGTGGCTCTGATCGAAGAAGCCCACCGCCAGTGCCACTTCGCTCACCGGCAGACCGCTGCCGAGCAGGCGCTTGCCCTGTTCGAGGCGCAGCCGCTTGAGCCAGGCATAGGGGGTCATGCCGGTCTTCTTCTTGAACTGACGGAGGAAGGCGAAGCGATCCAGCCCGAACAGGGCGGCCAGGTCCTCCAGGGTGTGGCGCTCGTCCAGCCGGGCCAGCAGATGGTCGCGCAGGAACCTGAGCTGGGGATCCGCCAGGGCGTGGCGCTCGGGGGCGAGCCGGAACAGTTCGCCCAGCAGGGCCAGCAACTGGCTCTCCGCCAGCAGGCCGTCGGGGGAAGGGCCGTCCAGGTGCATGTGCAGGCGGGCAAAGCCCTGATAGAGGTCGGGGCGGCTCTGCAATCCCTGGTGGAAAAAGGGCTCGGGGTGCTCCGGCAGCCAGCGGGCCAGCTGCTCGGGGGCGATGGAGAAGACCCGCACCTCGTACCCTTCCGGCAGCAGGCTGAGGCCGTCGTGCATCTCGTCCGGGTTGACGGTGGAGAGTTCGCCGCGCACCAGGTGGTGGCTGTTCCCCTTGTGGATGAACTTCTGGCCGCCCCGCTGCACCAGACCGATGTGGTAGTCCAGATGCACGTGGCGGCCATAGCTGAACTCCCTGTGGTGGGAGTGGGAGAGTTCAACCCCCGGCAGCAGCCGGGATTGCCAGTAGTGGATGCGGGATTGGGGTGCGTTCATCCCCTATTGATACCCCGAAAGCGGCCCCTTGGCTTGTAGATTATTGCGCCGGCGCCTCAGCCGGCCTCCTGGCGCCGCTTGCCGCTGCGCAGGCCATCCAGGCTGAACAGCACCAGGGCGCTCCAGATGCAGCCGAAGGTGATCATCTTGTCCAGCGCCAGCGCCTCGCCATACAGGGTCACCGCCAGGATGAACATCAGGCTGGGGCCTATGTACTGGAAGAAGCCCAGGGTGGAGAGCTTGAGCCGGGTGGCCGCCGCGGTGAAGCAGAGCAGGGGGGCCGTGGTGACGGCGCCCGCGGCGATGAGCAGCAGGTTCAGGTGCCAGTCATTCTGGGTGAGGTGGCTGGTGGGGCTGTCGGCGATGCCCCACAGATAGAAGGCGGCTGGCGGCAGCATGATCAGGGTCTCGATGAGCAGGCCGGTGAGGGCGTCCAGGGCCAGCTTCTTGCGAATGAGGCCGTAGATGGCGAAGCTCGAGGCCAGCACCAGGGCTATCCAGGGCAGGGAACCGAAGGCGATGAGCTGCACGGCAACACCGACAAAGGCGAGCCCTACCGCCCACCACTGCAGGCGGCGCAGCTTCTCGCTCAGAAACACCATGCCGAGCAGCACGTTGAACAGAGGGTTGATGTAGTAGCCCAGGCTCGCATCCAGCATGTGGCCGTTGTTGATGGCCCAGATGAACAGCAGCCAGTTGCCGCCGACGGTGACGGAGGTGAAGGCCAGGGTGAGCAGCACCTTGGGCTGGCGCAGCACCGCCTGCACCTTGTGCCACTGGCGTCCGAGCAGCACCAGCACCATCAGCAGGGCGCAGGACCAGATCATGCGGTGGGTCAGGATCTCGGCGGCCGGCACGGCGGAGAGGGACTTGAAGTAGATGGGTGCCAGGCCCCAAAGGGTGTAGGCGCCGAGGGCATAGAGGACGCCCTGGCGCTGGATCTGTTGTTGCATGCGGATAACCTTCACTGGAGTGCGGATGTCGGGAAACATCGCAAAAAGTCAGTGTAGCGATCCTTTTGCAGGGAAAGAAGACAATAAATGGGTCTGACGGGATTTTAACAGCAGGAGCGACTTCAGCGACCGCCCCCGCGGCGGATCTTCTCCACGTCCATCAGCAGCCACAGCATGAGGGCGATGGCGGAGATCCAGGGGCCCCAGGTGACATAGGCTTCCCCCTGACCCAGCACGAAGAACAACAGCGGCAGTCCCACCACCAGAAACAGTACACTTCCCAGAAAAAACAGCATTTTTATCTTTAAATTTAATGGCTTGCTATTTGACGATTATATCGATTGAGCGAGGGGATAAAAGAGTAAAAATGAGAAAGGGGGATTTCTCCCCCCTGTTTTGTTGATAAGCGTCATTTATGACGTTATTCGAGCTGGATCCAGGTGCTTTTCAGCTCGGTGTACTTCTCCAGGGCGTGCAGGGACTTGTCGCGCCCGTTGCCGGACTGCTTGAAGCCGCCAAACGGCATGGTCATGTCGCCGCCATCCCAGTTGTTGACGAAGACGGTGCCGGCGCGCAGGGCGCGCGACCCTTTCACCGCCTGGTTGAGATCCGCCGTCCAGATGGCGGCCGCCAGGCCGTAGTCGGTGTCGTTGCCAAGGGCGATGGCCTCTTCCAGGGTGTCGAAGCCGGTCACCGCCAGCACGGGGCCGAAGATCTCCTCGCGGAAGATGCGCATCGTCGGGGTCACGTCGTCGAAGATGGTGGGTTCGATGTAGTAGCCGCCCTCCTCGGGCTGGGTGCGCTTGCCCCCCAGCAGCAGCTTGGCGCCCTCCTGCTGGCCGATGGCGATGTAGTTGAGGACCTGCTCCATCTGGATGTGGTCCACCATGGCACCGATGCGGGTGGTGGGGTCGAGCGGGTTGGCCGAGATCCACTCGCGGGCATGGGCCAGCAGCCGCTCCATGAACTGGGGCTTGATGCTGTTTTGCACCAGCAGGCGGGAGGCGGCGGTGCACACTTCCCCCTGGTTGTAGAAGATGGCGCCGACGGCGCTTCTGGCGGCGGCATCCAGATCCGGTGCATCCGCCAGCACGATGTTGGGGCTCTTGCCGCCGCACTCCATGAAGGCGCGCTTGAGGTTGGACTTGCCGGAGCACTGCACCAGGTGCTTGCCGATCTTGGTGGAGCCGGTGAAGGTGATGCAGTCGACGTCCATGTGCATGGCCAGCGCCTCGCCCACGGTGTGGCCGAAGCCCGGTAGCACGTTGAAGACGCCGTCGGGGATGCCCGCCTCCTTCGCCAGACCCGCGATGCGCAGGGCGGTGAGGGGGGATTTCTCGGAGGGTTTGAGGATCACCGAGTTGCCGGTGGCGAGCGCCGGGCCCAGTTTCCAGCAGGCCATCACCAGGGGGAAGTTCCAGGGCACGATGGCGGCCACGACACCGAGGGGCTCGCGGGTCACCAGGGCCAGGGCGGACTCTTCCACCGGGGCGACCTGATCGTAGATCTTGTCTATCGCCTCGGCGTTCCAGGCGATGCAGTTCGCGGCGGCGGGGGCGTCATACCCCATGGCGTCGCCGATGGGCTTGCCCATATCCAGCGACTCCAGCAGTGCCAGCTCCACCAGGTTCAGGCGCATCAGCTCGGCGAAGCGCTGCATGATGAGCTTGCGCTGCTTGGGGGAGAGGCCGCACCAGCGCTTGTCGTCGAAGGCGGCACGGGCCGCCTTGACCGCCAGCTCGGCATCGGCGGCGTCGCAGGAGGCGACCCTGGTCAGCAGTTGGCCGTTGGCCGGATTGATGCAATCGAAGGTGGCGCCGTTGACGGCATCCCGGTAGGTGCCGTCGATAAAGGCTTGCGAGGGCAGGGTCAGATGGGCGGCCTTGTGTTGCCACTGGGCCAGGGTCAGGTCACTCATGTTCACTCCTTGAACCGGCAGAAAGTCAGTCTCCGCGTATCAATATGCTAAACATCCTGCCGCTTGTAAATCCATCTTGTAACAATTCATTAAACACTGACCCCGAACAACCCGGGCCAACGGCGGGGCAAACTGGGCGCCCTGGCCTGTGGTGTCGGGGGTCGCGCGGCGGGGCGGGAGCCCGTGTCGCTGGCCTGATCCCTGGGCTGGGCAGGGGGGATCCCGGCGGGCTGTTACGGGAGAAGGCCCGTCAGAAGCTGGCGGGCGTGTTGGCCGAGATCAGCACGCACTCCTGATCCCCCACGTTGCGAAAACGGTGGGGAGTGCGGCTGTCGAAGTAGTAGCCATCCCCCGGTGCCAGCAGGTGAACCTGCTCGCCTACCGTGACTTCCACCTGACCCCGGATGACGATGCCGCACTCTTCCCCTTCGTGACTCAGCATGTCGTCACCGGTGTCGGCGCCCGGGGGCAGTATCTCCTGCATCATGCCGATGGCGCGGTTGGCGCGGCTGTGACCCACCAGACGGTAGCTGATGGGGTGGGTGCCGAGATCCGGCATGTCGTCCGCACGGAAGATCACCTCGGAATCCATCTCCGTCTCGTCGGTGAAGAAGCTGGCCAATGACATGGGGATGCCTTCCAGCACCTTGCGCAGGGAGGCCACCGAGGGGCTCACCTGATTTTTCTCGATCTGGGAGATAAAGCCGTTGGTCACACCGGAGCGTTTTGCCAGCTCGCGCTGGGAGAGGGCCGCCTTGGTGCGAACCGCCTTGAGGCGGTGACCGATATCCATCGATAGACACTCCTTGACTGTTTACTATTATTAAAATTGTGTTAAATATCTTATACCACCCCTGAGGGGTGACACCAAGCCGGGCGATAAAAGCCCTTTTTTATGGATTCAGGTGTTTAATTTAATAGGCATGAGCCGGGTGTTACTAAACGCCTTAAGGATGAGGTGACCATGAAACCTGTCAGCGACATCAATACCCCCGACATGTCCGCATTCTGGATGCCGTTCACCGCCAACCAGCAGTTCAAGGCGGCGCCGCGCATCCTGAAGTCGGCAGAGGGGATGTATTATCACTCAGAGGATGGCCGCAAGATACTGGATGGCACTGCCGGACTCTGGTGTTGCAACGCAGGCCATGGTCGGCGCGAGATCGCCGAGGCGGTCTCCCAGCAGATCTCCCACCTCGATTTTGCCCCCACCTTCCAGATGGGCCACCCCCTGCCGTTCGAGCTGGCCAACCAGCTGGTGGAGATCGCCCCCAAGGGATTCGGTCACGTCTTCTATACCAACTCCGGATCGGAGTCCGTGGACACCGCGCTCAAGATTGCGCTGGCCTGGCAGCGGGCTCGCGGCCAGGGGACCCGTACCCGGCTCATCGGCCGCGAGCGCGGCTACCACGGGGTGGGTTTTGGCGGCATCTCGGTGGGGGGCATTCCCGGCAACCGCAAGTGGTTCGGCTCCCTGCTGACCGGGGTGGATCATCTGCCCCACACCCTCAACATAGGGAAAAATGCGTTCACCAAGGGATTGCCAGCAGAAGACCTCACCCTGGCCGATGAACTGGAGAAGATTGTTTTCCTGCACGACGCCAGCAACATCGCGGCGGTCATCGTCGAGCCCATCGCCGGCAGCACCGGGGTCATCATGCCCCCCAAGGGCTATCTCAAGCGGCTGCGGGAGATCTGTACCAAACACGGCATCCTGCTGATTTTTGACGAGGTGATCACCGGTTTCGGCCGCCTCGGCTCCCCCTTCGCCGCCCAGGAGTTCGACGTCATCCCCGACATGATCACCTGCGCCAAGGGGCTCACCAACGGTGCCATCCCCATGGGGGCCGTGCTGGTGCAAAACCATATCTATGACGACATGATGGCGGCGGGCAAGGGGGCCATCGAGCTGTTCCACGGCTACACCTACTCCGGCCACCCGGTGGCGGCGGCGGCGGGTCTGGCCACCCTCGAGATCTACCGGAGCGAAAATCTGCTGACCCGGGCAGCCGAGCTGGCGGGCTACTGGGAGGAGGCTGCCCATTCCCTCAAGGGCTGCAAGCACGTGAAGGACGTGCGCAACTACGGCCTGGTGGCGGGCATCGAACTCGAATCCATGCCGGATGCACCGGGCAAGCGGGCCTACGAGGTGTTCGTGCGCTGTTTCGAGAAGGGGGCGCTTATCCGGGTGACCGGCGACATCATCGCCCTGTCGCCTCCCCTCATCATCGAGCGCAGCCAGATCGACGATCTCTTCACCCTGCTGCAGGACGCCCTGCAGGCCCAGGACTGACCCCCACATCACACAGGATGGCGCTCGTCCCGGGCGTCATCCCCCTGTGCTGCCCCGGCGCGGCGAGGGGAGGACGGATGACCCATCACGGAGGATTTATGAGTTACAGGATCGACAACTTCATCGACGGCGAGACGACCGAGAGTCGCAGCGAGCGTTTCGGTGCCATCTTCAATCCGGCCACCGGCCAGCAGCAGGGCTCCGTCGTTCTCAGCACGGCCGATGAGTGTGCCGAGGCGATTGCCTGCGCCGAGCGCGCCTTTGGGGAGTGGTCCCAGACCCCGCCGCTGGTGCGGGCCCGGGTGCTGTTTCGCTTCAAGGAGCTGATGGAGCAGCACAGGGACGAGCTGGCCCAGCTCATCAGCCGCGAGCACGGCAAGGTCTTCTCCGACGCCCAGGGGGAGCTGACCCGGGGGCTGGAGGTGGTGGAGTTTGCCTGCGGCATTCCCCACCTGCTCAAGGGGGAGCACTCTCTCAACGTGGGCCGCGGGGTGGACAGTCACTCCATGATGCAGCCGGTGGGGGTCTGCGCCGGCATCACCCCGTTCAACTTCCCTGCCATGGTGCCGCTCTGGATGTTCCCGGTGGCCCTGGCCTGCGGCAACACCTTTATCCTCAAGCCCTCGGAGAAGGATCCGTCCCTCTCTCTGCGCATGGCCGAACTGCTCAAGCAGGCGGGCCTGCCGGACGGGGTGCTCAACGTGGTCAACGGCGACAAGGAGGTGGTGGACGTGCTGCTGACCGACCCGAGGGTCGGTGCCGTGTCGTTTGTCGGCTCCACCCCCATCGCCCAGTACATCTATGCCACCGCCTCGGCCCACGGCAAGCGGGTGCAGGCCCTGGGCGGCGCCAAGAACCACATGGTGGTCATGCCGGATGCCAATCTGGATCAGGCGGTTTCCGCCCTGATGGGGGCCGCCTATGGCGCGGCGGGCGAGCGTTGTATGGCGATCTCGGTGGCCGTGGTGGTGGGTGACGAGACCGCCGATGCCCTGGTGGCGAAGCTCTCGCCCCTGGTGGCGGCCCTGCGGGTCGGCCCCGGTCTCGGTCAGAGTCCGGAGAACGAGATGGGGCCCCTCATCAGCCGGGAACACCTGGCCAAGGTGCGCGGCTACGTGGATCAGGGGGTGGCCGAGGGGGCCGAGCTGGTGGTGGATGGCCGGGGCCTGAGCCATGGCGAGGGCTACTTCATCGGGGGCAGCCTGTTCGATCGGGTCGGCCCCGAGATGCGCATCTACCGGGAGGAGATCTTCGGCCCCGTACTCGCCATCGTGCGGGCCCCGGACTACGAGACGGCCCTGCGCCTCATCAACGAACATGAGTACGGCAACGGCACCGCCATCTTCACCGGTGACGGAGATACCGCAAGGGACTTCACCACGCGGGTTCAGGTCGGTATGGTAGGGGTGAACGTTCCCATTCCGGTGCCCATGGCGTTTCACAGCTTCGGTGGCTGGAAACGGTCCATCTTCGGGCCGCTCAACATGCACGGGCCGGATGGGGTGCGCTTCTACACCCGGATGAAGACGGTGACCGCCCGCTGGCCCCAGAGCCTGCGCGCCGGCGCCGAGTTCTCCATGCCGACCATGAAGTGAGCCACCGGCTCGCTGCCATGGCTTTAATCTCTTGCCCCCGCAGGCCGCCGGTTTGCGGGGGCGCTTCTGTCAAGGAGTAACAGATGCGACTGGGTATTCTCGATTGTGACCGGCTGGACCCCGATTTGGTGGGGGATTTTGGTCCCGTTTACTCCGAGATGTTTATCAAGGGTTTCCGGGCGTTGGCCCCCGAGCTGGAATTTCGGGTCTGGTCCGCCCTCGACGGCGATCTGCCCCCGGATCTGACCGAATGCGATGCCTGGCTCATCACCGGCTCGCGTCACGATGCCTACAGTGACATCCCCTGGATCCTGGCGCTGCGCGACTGGATCCGCCGGGCCCACGATGCCAACGTCAAGCTGGCCGGGGTCTGCTTCGGCCATCAGGTGATCGCCCAGGCGCTGGGAGGGGAGGTGATGAAGTCCACCAAGGGGTGGGGGCTGGGGGTGTCGGTCCATGCCATGCAGACGACAAAACCCTGGATGGCGCCGGGTCTGGACACCATCCGCATCCTGGCAAGCCACCAGGATCAGGTGGAGCAGCTTCCGCCGGGGGCGACCCTGCTTGCGGGCAACGACTTCTGCCCCAACTTCATGTTCCTGCAGGGGGATCACATCGTCGCCATCCAGGGGCACCCGGAATTCTCGGTGGCGTACAACCGGGCCCTGATCGAGCGGCGACGGGACAGGCTGCCCGATGCACATTACCAGAGCAGTCTCTCTTCCCTGGAAGGGGAGGTGGATTCCGCCACCATGATGCAGTGGCTGCTGCAGTTCCTCGGCATCCTGCCGATCGGGGCCGACGTGCGCTGAACCCCGTTTGTCATATCCACCGCGCTGATGCTAGATTTTGTAGCAAAATGAAGGATCAAGCGGCGATATGCCCAGTCCGGATGATACACTGGCCGCCATTTTTGGCGGCCTGGTCCATCGACGAGCGCCGCGTCAGTCTGTGAGGGGGCAACCTTGAAACTACAGCAGTTGAAGTATCTGATCGCGGTGCGGGACCACAATCTCAACGTCTCCGTTGCCTCCGATGCGCTCTATACCAGCCAGCCTGGGGTGAGCAAGCAGATCGGCTTGCTGGAGAGCGAGCTGGGGGTGCGCATCTTCGAGCGCCGCGGCAAGCACCTGCACCGGATCACCCCGGTGGGGGAGGAGATCATCAAGTGTGCCGAGGCCATGCTCAATATCGAGAGCAAGATCAAGGCCATCTCCCGGGAATACCTGGATCCGACCGTGGGCACCCTCAACATCCACACCACCCACACCATCGCCCGCTACCTGCTGCCGAAAAGCGTCACCTACTTCACCAAAAAGTACCCCAAGATCTCGTTCCACCTGCATCCTGTGATGTCCGCCACCAAGGAGCAGATCAGCAAGGGATACTCGGATTTTTCCATCGTGGCCCACGAGATAGGCTTCGACAAGGAGCTGATCGCGCTGCCCGCCTACCTCTGGACCCTCTCCCTGGTGGTGCCCCAGGAGCACCCCCTGGCCAAGGTGAAGAAGCCGACCCTGGAGCAGCTCTGCCAGTATCCCATCCTGAGCTACGAGAGCGGCGCCACCGGGCGTCAGGTGCAGGACAAGGTGTTCCAGGCGGCCGGCCTCACCCCCAACTACTACATGACGGTGATGGATGCCGGCGTCATCAAGCGCTACGTGGAGCTAGGCTTTGGCATCGGCATCATCTCCTCCCTGGTTGCCAACGATAGCGATGCCCCCAGCCTCGTGGCCATCAATCTGGAGCACCTGTTCGAGCCCTGCCCAGCCCAGATCTGCTTCAGCAAGAGCATCCTCTTGCAGAACTACATGTATGACTTCATCAGCTCCTTCTCCCCCCATCTCACCAAGGAGATGATCCAAAACGTGATGCAGCAGCCGACCCAGGCGCGCATCGACGAGCTGCTGTCAGGGGTGGAGCTGCCCGTCTACTGATCCCGCTTCCGTTTCTGTGCCGGCACCCCGGGGTGCCGGCCTCCTCCCGCCGAGGTTTCCATGTCCCGCATCCTGCTGCTCGCCAATCTCAACTGTGATCATGTGCTCTCCCTGGCCGAACCCCTGGTGGCGGGGGCGCGGCTGCAATACGTGGATCAGGGGCGCAGGCTCGGCGGCGGCGCCGCCAATACCGGCATCGGATTGGTGTGGGCGGGGCACGAGGTGATCATCGCCTCCCGGGTCGGGCTGGACGACACCGGTGACTGGCTGCTGGAGCAGGCTGCCTCATATGGCCTGGATTGCAGCCATGTGGAACGCTTTGGTGGCGAGACCGGCGAGCTGCTGGTGCTGGTGGACGCCACCGGTGAGCGCACCATCCTCAGGCGCCCACGTCGTCCGGATCTGCCGGGGGATCTGCCGACCGAAGGGGTGGACTGCCTCTATGTGAACTATCCGGGCACCGCCATCGTGGGCTACATGCGCCAGATGCTCGCCAAGAGTTTCGTGGTGGCCCAGTATCCCAAGGGGGGGCAGGCCCGCCGCCCCTGCCACGTGCTGGTGGCCTCCCGCTCCGATCTCGGCGAGGTGAGCGACCCCTGGCAGCATGCCCGCCAGCTCGCGGGGGAGCAGCTTGAATGGCTGGTGCTGACCGAGGGCAAGGCGGGCGCCGTGGCCATTCACGGGGAGGAGCAGGTCAGGGTGGCGGCGCGACCGGTCTCCGTGGTGGATACCACGGGGGCAGGGGATGCCTTCGCGGGCGGTCTCATCCACGGTCTTGCGCGGGGCATGGCCATGGCCGATGCGCTGCAGTGCGCCGTGGACTGGGGCGCCTTCGCGGTGGCCTCAGAGAGCTCCATCCCCTCCCAGGCGCTGCGCAACTGGCTGAAGCAGCCCCACTGAACTCGCCGGACAACGGTTCCGGCGATGGCAGAGGAGGTGGGGGTTTGTCGACGGAAACCGCCAAAACCCCTCGCTGAGGCGGCAAGTTTGCGATCAATCAAAGAAAGTGTCGATTTATGTACATCTTCGTCGACACCCGCCCGGGCTGCTCTTACCCTTGTGACTTCACGACTCGGTCGAAGAAGCCCATCCCGTGCGCACGCATGTGCAGACCCCCTCTTTGGCCACCGGCTGTCGTCCTGATTTCTGGCTTGTAGTAAGAGGCAAGTGCGACCATGCAACTGACACGATTTACCGACTACGCCCTGCGTACCCTGACCTTCCTGGCCATCCAGCCCGGTGATCGCCTGTCGACCATCACGGAAGTGGCCGACACCTTCGCCATCTCCCGCAATCACGTGGTCAAGATAGTGCATCAGCTCGGCATCAAGGGTTACATCGAGACGGTGCGTGGCAAGCATGGGGGCATCCGCCTCGGCCGTGCCGCCGTCTCCATCAACCTGCGCGATGTGGTGATGGACATGGAGCACGTGCTCTGCCCGGTGGACTGCAAGCGCGAAAACTGCCGTCTCTCCGGGGGCTGCCGCATCCAGGGCATTCTGCGCCGCGCCATGCACGCCTTCCTGGAGGTGCTGGGGGAGTACACTTTGGCGGATGCGGTGCGGGATCCCACTCGTCTGTGCCACCTTCTCGGCATAGAGCAGGATAATATCCTGACCATGGCATGATGCCACGGTGAATGACAGAGGGGCCTGCGGGCCCCTCTGTCATTGCCAGCGGTCAGAGCTGGGGCACAAGGGTGATGGCTCCGTGCAGGCAGGCGAGGCCGCAAGCGCCGCAGCCATCGCAGGCGGCCATGTTGACGGTCACTCCCTCGCTGCCGACCTTGATCGCCTGCTGGGGGCAGGCATCTTCACACAGCAGGCAGTAGTAGCCCTGACGGGCCTGGCAGCTCGCCTCTATCCTGACCCGGGTCTGCACCTGGCGGCCGAGGCAGAGATCCAGTGCGCCCGTGGGGCAGGCTCTGGCGCAGCTGCCGCAATAGCTGCACTGGCCACAGGCGAGATCCAGCACTGGGGTACCGGCGATGGGACTGCCGTCATATTCGGGGCGATCGGCGGGCTTGATGAGCAATGCTGTTCACTTAAGCGGAGCCGCATTGCGATTTACCGGAAAACGGGTCTTTGATATCTTCACCGCCCTGGGTCTCGATGGCCTGGGGCGTTTTTCTATGAACATGACGCCTATGCAGCCCCGCAACTCCGCCAACCTCCGT
>NZ_JAGKRI010000350.1:0-446 GCF_017939255.1 Aeromonas sp. Prich7-2 | reverse complement strand
AACTGGCGATGTTATTCACGCTGGCCAACCTGTTTCGGGCGGACCAAATGATACGTCAGTGGGAGAGATCTCACTAAAAACTGGGGATAACGCCTTAAATGGCGAAGAAACGGTCTAAATAGGCTGATTCAAGGCATTTACGGGAGTAAAAAATCGGCTCAAACATGAAGAAATGAAATGACTGAGTCAGCCGAGAAGAATTTCCCCGCTTATTCGCACCTTCCCTAGTCGAGTAATGGCCTCAATAGGAGTTGCAGGATTTCCAGCGACGTAGTAACGAACACATGAATCATCATCCATTGATCATGTACAGGATCTTTAGCTACAACCAATTGAAATAGATAGAAAAAAGGCTTCGTTTGTGATCTGATTTAATCGCAAAAAAAAACCGACACGCCCGAAGCCATGACTATTATCAATGCAACCCAGTACCTCAAGCAACTTCT
>NZ_JAGKRI010000349.1:0-306 GCF_017939255.1 Aeromonas sp. Prich7-2 | reverse complement strand
GCGCACTTCCTTCGGTATCAATTTCAGACCCTTTTTGAACATGCTGTAGGGGGTTTGACCCTCCATCATCCTGCCCTGATGTGGCCGCTGGGTGTTGTAGTGATCCAGATAGCTGTCCAGGTCTGTCTGCATCTGCTCCACTGATTCATACCAGGTCGTCCTCCCCTTGATACGGAAGTGTTCATCCAGCAGGGTGCGATGTAGCCGCTCGATAAAGCCGTTGCTCTGCGGCCTGCGTACCTTGGTGGTCCGGTGCTCAATCCCCTCCAGTTGCAGGAACAGCTCGTAGGGATGATGGTCAGGGCG
>NZ_JAGKRI010000059.1:0-23029 GCF_017939255.1 Aeromonas sp. Prich7-2 | reverse complement strand
AAGTTCTCGCCGACCAGGTGCAGGTGGTCGAAGCCTTCCGGCCGGGCCAGCAGCTCGGCCTCGCTGACGCTCTCGGTGAACTCGTCCCAGGGAATCACCGCCTCGATGGCGGCATAGGGGTCGCTGCCGCTTTCCTTCGCTTCCAGGGGGTCGTCTCAGAAAACGGAAAATAAAGCACGCTAAGCGTGCGTGGAGGCTGGCACCCAGCGGTACAGCGTCGGAATGGACACGCCGAGGTTCTTGGCCACGTCCTTGGGCGGCACCCCGCTGGCCAGCAGCTTCTTGGCCGACTCGATCTTGCTGTCGGTCATCTTCGGCTTGCGGCCGCCTTTGCGGCCGAGCTGCTTGGCGACTTCCAGCCCGGCGCGGGTGCGCTCGACGGTCAGCTCGCGCTCCATTTCGGCAAGGCTCGCCATGACGTGGAAGAAGAACCGCCCGGATGGTGTGCCGGTGTCGATGGAGTCGGTGAGGCTCCTGAACTGGACACCGTGCTTGTGCAGATCGCCGACCAGATCGACCAGTTGCTTGACCGACCGGCCCAGCCGGTCGAGCTTCCAGACGACCAAAGTATCGCCTTCGCGCAGCATTTCGAGCGTCTTGGCCAAGCCAGGCCGGTCTGCCCGCGTGCCACTCACCTTGTCCTCGAAGACCTTTTTACATCCGGCCTTGCTCAAGGCTTCGCGTTGCAGCTCCAGGTTCTGATCCTGCGTCGAGACGCGCGCATAGCCAATCAACATGGCTTGTCTCGCGCCCGGTCGATGCGTTCCTGCATCGCCTGCATCACTTCTTCGTGGGTGTACGATCTGGCGTTGGCGTCGGTGGCTTGCCGCAGGGCTTCCTCAACCTCGCGCGTCATCCGCTCGTAATCCTCCGGCCACAGCGCTTGCTCCATGCGCAGCGACGCCTGACCCAGCAGGTGCAGCAGGCTGAACAGCCGCATGTCGTTGGTGGCGACGATGCGCTCCCGAATCTGCTCCTGAATAGCTTCGCTAGCCCGATGCGCTTGTGGTGTGGCAGTCCCCTCGTAGTCAGCGGGGAATTCCGCTTCCTCGGCAATCCTTGCCCAGGCGCTGGCCAGCGCCTCGATGGTTGACGTGCTCATTTCCGCCGCTCCTGTGCTCTTTGGCGAATCAACCGGCCAAGGGGCCTCGACGCGAAAACCAGCAGCATCACGCCTATCGGATACCAGGTCGAGAAGACCACCAAGGCATCGAAGGCTGGCCGTCCGGTGTTGGTAGGCAGTACGGCGGTCACAGCCATCAACCCGCCGACCGTCCAGATGATGCGCCACACGTAGGGCATCACGCGGGGCACGTAGCCGTCATCGAAAGCGGTCTGGTAGTAGCGGCGCAGGCCGCGCTCGGCAAGCGCCTGGCGCTGCCGCTCCGACAGCGCATCCGTCCGGCCATACCAGCGCCGGAATGGTGGACAGCGCAGCAGCAAAGGGGTGAAGAGGATCATCACCGCCACGATCGCGACACCCCACGCCATGACGGCGCCGGCATCGGGCCGCTTGGCGTTCTCGATCACGGGCGCGAAGACGCCCGGAGCACCGATCATCCAGAACAGCGCAATGTGCTGATGGAAGGAGAGCTTCATTTGCTCATCCACTTGCGCAGCAGGCGCTTTTTCAGGGAGGCGCGTTCTTGCGGGTTGCGTCCCTTGTGATTGGCGATGCGATCCGCCGTGGCGGCCTGGCGCTTGACGGGCCAGTAGGAGCGGCCATCCTTGCCCATCGACCAGACGCTGCTGGCCTGGTTTTCCAGCAGGGGCAGATGGGCGCTCAGGGCTTCGGGCGACGCGCTGGTCAGCGCCGTGCGCTCACGGGTGCGCCAGCGCTGATGCCAGAGCTTCTTGTCCTCGCGCTCGCTGCCGCAGGTCGTGTGCCCGACGATGGGTGTTTTGCGGCGGCTGCGGCTCATAACGTAGTGGTCTCCAAGAACATTCAGGACTGATCCCAGGCGTCGATGGTCAAGACCTGATCGGCAGGACAGGCGGCTACGCGGTCGGGAACTGGATGGTGTTCAGTCTCATGCCGACCCCATTCGATTGATCGCGTCGCTTGCGGCACGCTGCGACGCAAGGAGGTTTGCGACCTGGTTTAGCAGCCGTGTCCGCTGCATGTCTGTTACCTATCTCCCCGACCGCTCATTGGACCAACTCCAGAGATTGGGCTCTATCGCTCAGCCAATACGAAACCGGCATTGGCTGATGCCACAACCGAGACGAACACAAATGGCTCGGTACCTGTATTTCGCGCCCCGTGCACTTGGCCCGGTCTTGCCACGGCTATCTCACCTTCCCTGAGGGCACGAACAATCCCATTGCCCTGAAAGTAATCAGCCATTCCCGACAAAACAGTCCACGTGTCTTGGCCGTGAGGATGAATGTGAGCCGCAATTTCCTGCCCGGGATGGACATGCCAAACCACGATAATTGAGTCTCGGGTTTCAAGCACAACGGAACGAATAGGCTCGCCTTCGGACGGCTGAACATACTCGGCTACAGAAAATATTCTCGATTCAACAGTCATCGGAGATCCCTCTTTCACAGTGCCCCCAGACAGGCTGGATATGAGTTCTAACTCGAATTTGAACGGGAGGCTGGTCGTGCGGTCGTGCAGTTGCCGATGAGCGTGTCGGCTGCTGCCTCCTTGCCCACCAGCGAACTCACGTCCGTTGCGGCCATCCAGAAGGTCTTGCCCGAGCGCGGCTCATAGGTCGCGGGATCGAACACGCCAGAGGGGCCGAACATCGGCGGCTTGATTGGTCATGGCTCCATGCCTTTGTCGTTACGGTCTTCATCGTCGGCATCCTGACGCACGGCGGGCAATTGCTGGAGCAACGCCGGCAGCCATTCCTGTACCGTCTCCCACACCACATCGAGGTTGATGTCGAAATAGCCGTGAGCCATGCGATTACGCATATTGCGCATGCTGCGCCACGGCACGTCGGCATGCGCCTGGGTGAACTCGACGTAGCCATCCATCACCTTTGTGGCCGCCTCGCCGATGACGATCAGGCTCATGATGACGGCCTGCTGGGTGCGCTTGTCGGCCAAGAAGTCGTCCTTGGCCATCCCTTCCACGAAGCTGCGCGCATCGGTTGCGGCCTGCTGAATGTGGTCGAGGTAATCGGGCAGGCGGTTCTCGCTCATATCGGTTGCGCCTCCGCGAGCACCTTGGCCCGGAACTTCGGCGGCAGGTCGCCGGGAGTCAGCAGATCGACGTCAACGCCGAGCAGCGATTTCAGTTCTTCTTCCAAATCGCCCAAGTCCAACAACGTGGCACCGGGCAGCGCATCGACCAACAGGTCGAGGTCGCTGCCATCCCGGTCGGTGCCATGCAGCACCGAGCCGAAGACGCGCGGGTTCGCGGCGCGAAAGCGGCCTACCGCTTCACGCACTGCGCTTCGCTTCATGTCAAGCACAACAGACGGTCGCATGCGCATCCTTTCTTATCGAAACTCGTTGAGATGATATGCAATCAAGAATAGAATTTCAAGAACTATTTTCGAGAATCGCAATGCCTTGATTCCCGTGCCGCGCTGTCGTTTTCAGAAGGCGACTGCACGAAATATCAGGAGTCGGCTGCACTGCCAGAACTGGCCGCCTGCAAGGCAGCGTAGAGAGCGGTTTTTCCTACCTTGAGGCGTGCGGCGGCCTCGCGGACATTCAAGCCGTTGGCGACAAGCTCCCGCGCTCGTTGCAACTTGTCGGCAGTGACAACCGGCTTGCGTCCGCCTTTGCGCCCGCGTGCGGCGGCAGCGGTCAACCCGGCCTTGGTGCGCTCGCGGATCAGGTCGCGCTCGAACTGGCCCAGCGCACCGAACACATGGAAGATGAGCCGTCCGCCCGGCGTGGTGGTGTCGATGTTTTCAGTCAACGAGCGGAAGCCGACGCCCCGTGCTTCCAGCTTGCCGACCGTCTCAATCAGGTGCGGCAGGGAGCGGCCAAGCCGATCCAGCCGCCAGACGACCAGCACATCGCCATCGCGCAGATAAGCCAGCGCATCGGCCAAGCCGGGCCGGTCTGCCTTGGCCCCGGATGCCGTGTCCTCGAAAACCCGTTCGCAGCCTGCATTGCGCAGCGCATCCGTCTGCAAGGCGGTGTCCTGTTCCGCCGTCGATACCCGCGCATAGCCGATGAGTGCCATTTCCGCCCATTTGTCCGTTATACCGTCCGCCTATCTTATTGTCCGTCATCCCGTTGCGCAAGATGTTTTCGGACAGGCGTCCGGTTTGGCCGCCTAATGATCGTTTGGCGGACAAGGCGACTGGCATCAGCCGAACAGCTCGCTATGGGAGCCAAGCCGCGCCAGTCGCAGGGTGTCGGCGTCGGACTTGCGGTAGATCAGCAGCAGGTCGGGCTTGATGTGGCATTCGCGGTAGCCCGCCCAATCGCCGGAAAGATCGTGGTCGCGGTATCGCACATCCAGGGGCTGATCGGTCGCCAGCGCGACCAGAACCGGCTTGAGGTCATCATTCGTGCAGCGGACTCCTGATACTGTTCGTTCAATAGACGACTGCACAACAGCCTTCAAACCGCGTTGTCTGGTGCAGTCGTCTTCTGAAAATGACAACAGCTGCACACGTCGGCTGACGGTGGATTGCGATATCGATAGGCGCTCCGCCGCTCGGCGGAAGCTGCCGGCCTCGGCGACCTGAACGGCGTACTTCAGGTATCGGAGATCAAGAGTCAGGTCGGGCATGAGACCCGTCCGATCATACCGGCGGTCTCATCGGCGAACCGCCTGCGCCCGGTGAGCGGCACCCATGCACGTCCACTTTCATCGAGCCCACCCCCGCTAGCGCCTGGGGAACGAGCACGTCCGTTGATCTCAGATGTGGAATCCGAGCTGAGCCCCTCAATGAGCATGACCATGTCCGAATCTGTCATAGATGCATGCGGCGGTCATACATTTTCACACGCTTGAAGTCTATGCGCGAAGCATATATTCTTGCGGTATGGAGCCTGAGGTCGCCAAGTACCATTTAGGTGCACTCGCGTTGGCCGTTGCAGACAGCATCGCCAGTGTCTCGGCCTCGTTTTCACCAAGCGGCCCGGGGACCGCCGTGATGGTGTTACTCAGCATGGAGCCCGGACTGCCGATCAGCGTTTTGGCTACCTCGATCGGGCTTTCTCATGCCGGGACGGTGCGATTGATCGAGTGAGGCAGCGAAGCGCGAGCCAGCCGCTCGACATATCTCGCTTATTAGTATATGCGTCGCGCATATACTGCAACGCCTGCCCGAAGCACGTAGACGACGTTCGTGACGTTCCCACGGGACCACTGTTGAGGAATTTTAGATGAGCATTTTCGACCGTTATGAATTTCTTGTCCCCGAGCACGGTCGGAGGGATCTTGGCCTGCTTAGATGGGCTCTCGTGATCGTATTTCTGTGGTTCGGCGCGATGAAGTTCACAGCGTACGAGGCCTATGGTATCGCCCCGTTTATCGAACACAGCCCGATCATGAATTGGCTCGGCATGTTCGGGACGCAGGGGCAAAGCTATTTCATCGGCGTTATCGAGTTATCGACCGGTCTCGTTCTGATCCTTGGTGCATTTCGTCCACTCTTCTCTGCGCTAGGCGCACTAATGTCAGCAGCGACCTATCTGATCACGCTGACCTTTTTCATCACCACTCCAGGTGTCGCGGAGCAGACTGCCGGCGGCTTTCCTGCGATTTCGGCTGCACCAGGGCAGTTTCTACTGAAGGACGCAGTTCTGCTAGCGGCGTCCCTCGTGCTGCTGCGTGCTTCGGTCCGCCACAGAGGGGCGCTTGTGCTCTCGTGACTGTGGTCCTCTCGTGACGGCGGGCGTGCAAATCCTGCAGAACCTCCGCGGGGCATGGATGCTCCGTCGCGATATCGAGCCCGGAGGCGCTCAGCTGCATGGCGACGCGGTCTTCGCCCGTTTCGCCGCAATCCCCGACGTCGTGGAGCACGGACTGTTCCTCAATGGGATTGATACAATCGTGATCGCGCGCGGTGACACGATGGAAGTGCGACGCCGGGGGCAAGCTAGGTCTCGCTGATCTGCACCTGCGCGGCCTGGATGACAGCGCTGACGCGGAGTGATTCTCGGGCGCGACCTACGGCGATTCCGAGCGAAAAGGCTTGCCCTATAGCCGCCAGGTATCAACGGTTCCGCGGCCTTAACGAGCCGGACCCGTTTTTTTCGGCGCGCTCGATCAGTCGAAATCCTCCGAAACCCTTCTAAAACAGGACATTTTCCACAAGCCGCGCGGAGGAAGAGGACCACGGTATGGCTTGCTGTCTATGCTCCGCGCACATATAGATGTGGCAATGGATGGACCTCGAGATCGAAACATTTTCGGGGCGTTCGCACTCATGATCAGCGACGACATCGTTCGCGCTAGTTCATCGCGGGCGCCGGAAGCTGGACCCGCCGCCTCAGCGCTGGCGTTGCTCGCGCACAAGCCCGGGCTCTCGATCCGTATGCTTGCGATCGGGGTGGGCCTTTCACATGCTGGAACTGTTCGCCTGGTGGATAGATTGGTAAGCGAGGGATTGATCGAGCGTAGGGAGCATTCGACAGACGGGCGCGCGCGATCCCTCTATCTTACTCCAACTGGCAAGGTCGCGAGCGACGAGGTCCTGGCCTCGCGCGATCAAGTGATTGCCGAAGGGCTATCGATCCTTAATCCAGACGAACTGAAAACCTTATCGGACATCGCTGAACGCGTTCTCCGAAATCGCTTGGAAAACCTCGAGCAGTCATACCGCATCTGCCGCTTGTGCTGCTACGAGGGCTGCACGAACTGCCCCGTCGATGCCGAATTGCATGAGCGAGGTGTGGACCGCGAGAAGAACGACGACGCGTAGGAGACTCGCAATTGCGGCAGCTCAACGCTGCTCAGATGGCGGGGCTTCATAATGTCAGCGAGCCTACCATCAGCCGCATTCTTTTGGCTACGCGTCAAGCCGGCCGATCGGGCATGGCGGTCTCATTCTAATATGTCGGTGATCGCCCCACTTTTAGCCGCTCAATTGATCGGAACGCGGTTTCGGAAGCGGCCGTTCAAACCACTCGCTGCATTCCCATTTCTCTATGTCCGATAGGTAGTTTCGGGGAAAAGCAGTCGGGAACAGGTTTCGGGAACGCATGCTCCGGCAGGAGCGCAGCGCGCGTCCCAAACGCGTTTTCCCGGTAGAGCTTCCCAATCGGCAAAGTGCGGGCCACCTCAGACTGCGAACGCGAAAAACCGCCTGGCTGGTCACTCAAGGCAGGGTAACGACGATTTTCGCTGCGGATACACCCGCCTTCAGGGCTTCCAAGGCAGCCTGGAGCATTTCAAGGCCCTGGCCCACGATCTTCGCCGGAGGGGCGGGGACGAACGTGCGCGCCGCGAGAGCCTGCGGCAGGAATTCGCGGTAGATCATTGGACCAACCTCGTCATCCTTGAGGCTCGTCCCGGAGATGTGCGTCGCCTCGACTCCAAATGAACGCTCGTCGGGCGGGGCCAGCGTCGCTGCCACCCGGCGCGAGCCCTCGCATCTCGCAACTACGGCAAAACAGTCTTTCATGTGACCGGTCGCGTGAAGCGTTCCAGCGAGACTGCGCCCGCGCATTGCCTCAATCACGTCTTCCACGATGGCTGGACTCGAGTGGTCAAGAACCTCGCTTGCACCCAGCTCCTTCAACAGGCCGACGTTGCGCGCCGAAGCGGTGGCGACGCACCTGTAGCCCGACGCCACCGCGAGCTGGATGGCGTTGCAGCCAACGCTCGACGATCCACCCCAGACCAGAACGACCTCTGGACGCGCGGTCGGCGAGTGTAACGGTGGCGCGAGAGCCAACTGTGTCCGTCCGTAGAGCCCGCTTGCGGCGGTGCCAAGGCCAAGCGGGAGGACTGCCGCATCAGCGAAGGCAATGTTGTTGGGGATCGGCGCCGCCATGTGGTCCAGCACGATCGTGTGGTGCTGGAACGCACCCTGCGCAGGTTGATTTACGGTTGTCCCGACCGCCTGTCCGATGACTCGATCGCCGACCTTGAACCGCTCGACCGCGCCACCGACCGCCGCGACCTCACCGGAGACGTCGCTGCCGAGAATCGCGGGATAGTCGAGCCATGGCAAAAGCGCGACGTCCTGCAGAATCCAGTCGAGTGGGTTGATCGCGATGGCCGCGTTGCGGATCAATATCTCGTTCGCCGCCAGATGCGGCAGAGCGGTGACACCGATCCTCAGTGGCTGCCCCGGCGCTTTCTGCCAGGCGGCCTGATTAGTCACGGTTTCGGTCATCATCAACTCTTTCTGTCAAGTATTACAGCTGGGCGTTCGTCTGAGCGGTCCAACCGCCAGGTCGGGCGCACGAAGTGGCAGCTATAGCCCCCAGGATAGCGCACCAGGTATTCTTGGTGCTCTGGCTCCGCCTCCCAAAAGGGTTCTTCTGGGTTGATCTCCGACACGACCGGGCCTGGCCAGCTTCCTGATGCCTCGATTTCCGCGATGGTTGTGAGGGCGACTTCCTTCTGCACTTCGGTGGTGTAGAAAATCGCCGATCGATAGCTCGGACCGACATCGCTGCCTTGTTGCTCGTAGGTCGTGGGGTCATGTATCTGGAAGAAGAGTTCCAAGAGCGAGCGATAGGCGAGAACGGAAGGGTCGAAGGTCACTTCCACTGCTTCCGCATGGCCGTAATGTCTCGCGTAGGTCGGATCAGGCATTTCTCCGCCTGTGTAACCGACACGCGTCGAAATGACTCCCCTGGCTCGGCGCAGCAAATCCTCCATGCCCCAGAAGCAGCCGCCTGCGAGAATTGCTCGCTCTGTCGCGGCCGCCCTATTGCCGGTAGGCGATTGGCTCACAGTCCGTTCGCCCTCCTCCGTGTGCGCCACGGTCAAGCCAGCCTCGCGGGATCCGCAGCCTGACTGGCGCTCAAGAGCTCGGTCTGCACGTCCGAACCCCGGATGAGACTCAGATCGACGGGACACCGATCAGCGATCGCGAGGATCCGAGCGCGCTGATCATCACTCAGCGGCCCATCGAGGACAATGGTGCGGGTGAACCGGTCGGGTGGCATCATGTCCGGCACCTTCTCGTGCTGCACGGTCGTGCTCGCCCGTTCGAGCGGAAAGCCCTTGCGGTTCGCATAGAGACGCATCGTCATCACCGTGCAGGCTGCGAGGCCGGCAGATACGAGCTCGTAGGGAGATAGTCCGGTCCCGAGGCCACCGACCGATGCTGGCTCGTCGGCGAACAGAGTGTGCTCGCCGCTGCGGACCTTGAGCTGGAACGTCCCTGCAAGAGTTTCGGTGGCGACGACGCCCTCCGCAACCTCGACCTGCGGAAGATCCGCCGTGAGTGGTGGGAGAAAGCGGCTCGCCCAAACCGCCACCATGGCCGCAGCGTAGTTCGCGTCCGCGACGTCGGTGAGAAGGTGATCCGCGTTGTCGAGCGAGATGAAGCTTTTAGGGTGCCTGGACGCGACGAAGATGCGCGACGCGTGGTCGATGCCGACCACCTGATCCAGCGGAGAGTGCATGACCAGCACCGGCCGTCGCAGGGAGGCAATGGCCTTCTCGACGTCGATCCCCTCAACCGCCTCAAGGAACCCTCGGCGAATGAGGAAGGGCCTACCGGCGATCTCCACCGAGGCCTCGCCCTCGCTCGCGATGGTGTCCAGATCATTCGGTCCGAAGAGCCGCAAGATATGCTGAAGGTCGGCCGGCGCACCAATCGTCGCCACCGCCGCAACGTCAGGCAACTCGGCCGCGGCTACGATCGCAGCGGTGCCACCCAGGCTGTGCCCGACAAGGAGGGAGGGTGACATACCCGCCGCCGCCATCGCCTTTGCGGCAGCCCTAAGGTCCTCGACGTCCGACGCGAAACTCACAGGTTCCCCCGACCCACCGCTGATCCCGGTTCCGGCGAAATCGAACCTCAAGACCCCGATGCCCGCACGCGACAGCGCGCGCGAGATGTAAACGGCGGCGCGACTGTCTTTCCCGCAGGTGAAGCAGTGGGCGAAGATCGCCCAGCCCCGCGGCGTTCCCTCTGGCGGTTCGAGGTGCCCGGACAGCTGAGAGCCAGCTCCACTCGCAAACGTGAATGTTGTTTCTGCCATGTCCATCAAACCTCCAGCTCGCGGCTTGGCGGTTGCGCTCTCAGAACCTTCGACGGAGCTGAGCGGAGCGCACCGCCAACCGGTAATCGTCATCTCAGGCTATCATTTATATGTCTGGCGCATCATATAGACAAGCCCCTATACCATGATTATATGCGCCAAGCATACTTCTGCGACCTGCTTTCCAAAGGCGGTCTCACGGAAGAGGTATCAGTCAGGCGCGTGGGCCAAAGGACTATGGAACTCAATCAAGTCAGCTATTTCATCAACTTGGCCGAGACGCTGAATTTCACAGCGGCCGCTCGCTTGAGCGGTGTGTCACAGCCAAGTCTGACCCGCGCGATCCGCCGCTTGGAAGATGAGCTTGGCGGGCCGCTGATCTATCGCGACGGGAAGAACAGCCGCCTGACTGGCCTTGGCCATGACGTCGAGGCAGAATTCCGGCGCATGGTGGTCGCGATGAAGAGCGTTCGCAATCACTCGGAGCACTGGGCGATGGGGGGGCACCGCGTGCTGGATGTCGCCGTCGCGCCCACCGTCGGACCAAAGGAATTTACGGCATTCTTCGAGAGCGCATTGGCGGAGATGCCATCCATCGAAATCAAGCTGCACTCGCTCCAGTCGAACGAGGACACATCGGAGGTGCTTTCAGGAAAATACCACGCGTGCATCATGCCGCGTGAAACAAGACCGGAACGCAAGCTGGATGTGCATCCTCTATTTCGGGAGCGCTTCGTGCTCGGCTGTTCTGCAAACCATCCCTTGGCTGCCAACGAGATCGTGCGCGGCGAAGACCTGCTCGAGTTTCCTTTCGTCGATCGCCTGAAATGCGAGTTTCGCGATCGGATCCTCGATCACTTCGCGCGACGGGACTTGCTCATGCGACCTCGCTTTCGATCAGATCGCGAGGACTGGGTGCAACGGGTCGTCGCTGACGGCCACGCCATATGCATTCTTCCGGAACGATCGCCGACCGTGCAAGGCCTCGTCACTCGGCCGATCGACGGATTTGTCTTGGAGCGCGAAGTCGTGATCGCGACAGTATCCGGCTCCACGGCAACGGTCGAGATACGGAACATCGCGCAGCTGGCAGCCCGGTATGAGTGGAACTGAATCACGACGTGAAGAGCTTCGGCGCTATGGAAACTATACGCGCAGCGTATTGGATAAATCTGGGGCGCACTGCTATAGTCGGCGCAATGACTGCAAAGATAAATGACAGTGTGTCGAGCTCTCTAGATTAATTATTGGAGACTATCATGAAGTTTGAGAAGTCACAGGCAGCAGTTGACCGCCTGACCCCCGAGCAACGCCGGATTACCCAGGATTCGGGGACCGAAAGGCCCTTCACGGGCGAGTACAACGACAACAAGGAGCCTGGCATCTACGTCGACATAGTGTCGGGAGAGCCACTGTTCGCTTCGACGGACAAGTTCGATTCGGGTACTGGCTGGCCCAGCTTCACCAAGCCGATCGTTTCGGCAAACGTGAAGGAGGTGCGGGACAGCGCACACGGCATGGTCCGGACGGAGGTCAGGTCAGTACACGCAGACAGTCATCTCGGCCATGTGTTCCCCGATGGTCCTTCCGACCGCGGCGGTCTGCGGTACTGCATCAACTCAGCGTCCCTTCGCTTCATCCCGCGCGACGAGATGGAGTCCGAGGGATACGGTGAATATCTCGATCAAGTAGAGGAGGCTTAACATGCATCAGCGCGCTGTTCTCGCAGGAGGATGTTTCTGGGGCATGCAGGATCTGATCCGCAAGCGGCCCGGCATCATCTCGACCCGTGTGGGTTACACGGGCGGCGATATTCCGAACGCCACGTATCGTAATCACGGCACGCATGCCGAGGGGATCGAGATTGTCTTCGACCCGACAGTGACGAGCTACCGGAACATCCTGGAATTCTTCTTCCAGATCCACGATCCGACGACGCTGAACCGCCAGGGCAATGATCGTGGGCTCTCCTACCGGTCGGGCATCTATTATGTCGACGAGGAGCAGAAGCGCGTCGCCGAGGATACGATCGCCGATGTGGATGCCTCGGGGCTGTGGGATGGCAAAGTGGTGACCGAGGTCCAGCCGGTCGGCGAGTTCTGGGAGGCCGAGCCCGATCACCAGGATTATCTGGAGAAGCACCCGGGCGGCTACACCTGCCACTTCGTCCGTCCCGGCTGGGTGCTTCCGAAGCGCCAAAAGGTTGACGACGTACAGCCAGCGGCCGGGACCGCGGCGGAATAGGCTTCACTGCCGTTGCCACTGCGCCGGTCCGGTCCGCAATCTTCGTGACCGCGTCGTTCAGCGACGCGGTCATCGAACCCTACTTCAGAGTGACGGCTCGTTCCAGTCAGCCGCCGTCGCAGTGCCAGGATCCAGATATGACAGACCTCTCCTCCTTTCCCATCACGCAGCGCTGGCCAGCATCTTATCCGGATCGCTTGCAACTATACGCGGCCCCCACGCCCAACGGCGTCAAGGTCTCGATGATGCTGGAGGAGACTGGCCTGCCGTATGAGCCCCACTTCGTCGACATCTCGAACAACGAGTCGAAGGATCCAGCGTTCGTGTCGTTGAATCCCAACGGCCGCATACCCGCGATCATCGATCCGGCTGGCCCTGACGGCCAGCCCATTGGCATATGGGAAACCGGTGCGATCCTCATCTATCTGGCCGACAAGACGGGGCAGCTCATCTCAACAACACCCGCCCAGCGGTACGAGACTCTGGCCTGGGTGTTCTTTCAGGTGTCGGGCGTTGGGCCGACCTTCGGACAGCTAGGCTTTTTCCTGCGATTTGCCGGCAAGGACTATGAGGACAAGCGACCTCGGCAGCGCTTTGTTGATGAATCCAGGCGTCTTCTCGGGGTCCTGGATCACCGGCTGGAGGGCCGCGAATGGATTGTCGATGATTACTCGATCGCGGACATTGCGACGTTTGGCTGGGTGAATGCGCTGGTCGAATTCTACGCAGCGGGCGACATCCTCGGCCTAAGCAGCTATTCGAACGTGCAGGCATGGCTCGAACGCGGGCTGGCGCGACCGGCTGTACAGCGTGGCCTGCGAATTCCTGCGAGGCCTGCATGACCATTATCGCCGCATATTATTACAACGAAGGTAAGCGAGTCCGTGAAATCAGGCTCGATGAGCACGTCGAACTAAACGAGAATCGCTCGGGCTTCTGCTGGATCGCGCTTAGCGAGCCCACCGCAGACGAACTCAGCGCGATCCAGACGACGTATAACCTCCATCCTTTGGCGATCGACAACGCCATGCACCCGCTGTGCCCGCCCAAGCTCGAGGTCTACAACGATGAGTTGTACGTCGTCGCCCAGACCGCCGAGCTGGTCGGCGACCGGATCAGCTACGGCAAGATGGCGATCTTCACCGGTCACAATCACCTTATCACCGTGCGGCACGGCAATGCCGGAGCGCTGGGCAAACTTCGGGAGCAACTCGAGGCATCGCCGACGCAGTTCGGCAAGGGTGTCGACTATGTGCTGCACGCGATCTTGCACCGAGTGGTCGACCAGTATCTGCCCATCTTCGAAATGATCGAGGACGACGTCCTGGCGATGGAGCGACGGTCGCTGCACGATTTCCTCGGGCCAGAAGAGGTGGCGCGAATCTTCGAACTAAGGTCCGAACTCACGCGGTTCAAGCGCACGCTCGGGGCTATGGCCGAGCTGGTGCGAAAGCTCGTTCGCGGCCACTTTCCCTGCCTCAGCGCCGAAATGACACCATATTTCCACGACGTCGCGGACCATGTCCACCGCGTGCAGTCCATGGTCGACGGCCTCCTGCTTGTCCTGTCCACGGTCTTCGAGGCCAGCAGCCTTCTGGAAGCGCAAAGGATCGGTGTGGTCACTCGCCAGCTCGCGGCCTGGGCGGCGATCTTGGCGGTCCCGACGGCGATCGCCGGAATATATGGCATGAACTTCAAGCACATGCCGGAACTGGACACGCCATATGGCTACTTCGTCGTGCTCGGAGTGATAGCGGTGTTCTGCCTTCTCCTATTCATGCGCTTCAAGAAGGCCAAGTGGCTATGAGTAACGCACTTCGCGAGCTTCTCCGTCCGCCGAGTCACAGCGCGCTTTGTGCGCGAGCGTGTCCAATCCAGTTCAAGATGAAGGTGCTTCCATGACCTCCCAGGTGACCGACGTTCTAGAAGCAGTCCAGTCATTCATCGCCAAAGGCTATGACCGCGAATACCGCGTCAAGGACGGCAATCTCGTCGATCTCGAACTAGGGTCAACCCTCGATGCATGCAGCATTCGCGTCGATGCGGCGTTGCGCCTCGAGAGCGGGGACGACGGCGAAGATGCCTCCAACATCTACGCGATCACCGATCCGGCGACAGAGCATAAAGGCCTGTTGATCGACGCCTTCGACGTGTTCCACGAAATCTGCCCCCGCGACTTGTCCGAGCGCCTTGTGGCGCATCGGGAAACAGCACCGGCAGGTGACCAGGACGCGCCGAGCAAGCACGGACTACGGAAAGTCTACAAGAGCGAGTTTCACAGCGATCCCGAGCGTTACGTTCTGCGCGAGGGCTTTCCAGACTTCCCGCCATGCCCTTTCGGCCAATCCTTCAGCATCCTCGGCTTCGATACCGCCGAGCAGGAATATGTCTGGCTCGTCACGAGCATCATTCGAGATCCTCGGCTGATCAGGGTTCCATACCAGGGCGAAGACGTCATCAGCGACGAATAGCGGTGTCGCTTAGCCGGAAAGGCTGGCCTTCCTGGCCCACACATCTGCAGGCTGAACTTTAAGAACATCGAAAATTAGGAGGTGATTATGGACTGGAACAAGGACCACATACGAGAAACTATGCTCTTGCTGGAGACAGCAGCGTTGCACAGCGCTCGCGAAAACTACCTGGACTATGTCTCTACCGCTCGGCTCGATCGGAGCGAACCGATCGAAAACGACGAACTAGCTCAGGCCGAGGTCGCGAGCGACTTCGCTGAAGCGCTCGATGACACGCTCCATGACTACGCCAATAAACTCGAAAAGCTCAGGACGATCGATTTCGGCCCCAAGTTGGCCGTCAACGAAGGCGCTGTCGTCAAGCTGTCCGGCCGCCACTTTGTGATCGCGGTGTCAACGAGCAAGTTTACCTGTCAGGGGCGTGAGCTCATGGGCATTTCCACGATGGCGCCGATCTTCGAAGCGATCGAGGGTGCCCGAGCCGGGGAGACCGTGCAGTTCAACGGCCGGGACCTCACCGTAGAAGACGTGGAATAAAGCCCTCCACCGCAGCCGGCGCGCTAGTGCCGAACGCCCTGCATCTCTTTCTGCATGCATACGGTCACTTGCAGCCGCGTTGACCTGGCTCATCAAAGGCAAACTCATGACAACACCTTCATTCTTCATCACCCCCGGATACGGGACGCGCCTGCATGACGCGCTTCATTATTCTCAGGCAATGCGCATTGGTGACCGCGTGGAGATCTCCGGACAGGGCGGATGGAACGACGATCTCGTCATTCCGGAGTCGATTGAGGAAGAGATCGAGCAGGCGTTCAAGAACGTGGAACGGACGCTCGCGACCGCCGGAGCACGCTGGCCGCATGTGGTCCACGTCAATTCCTATCACGTCGGTGGATTCCCTCCCGTGATCAACGAAACAATGGCCAAGCTGTATCGCCACTACATGCCCGACCGCGCTCCAATCTGGACGCAGTTGGGAATCGAAGCGCTGGGGCTTCCAACCATGCGTATCGAAATTCGCGTAACAGCTATCATCGCCTGACCCCGCGGTTCGTGCAGGCGCCGTGCCGCGCTAATCCCGCACGCCCTGCGCCCGCTTCTCCATGCATATCATCGTATCGAGAGATCCGGTTATCATCGGCGTGCTCGGAGAACGGGGGGCCGCCTTGGCCTGGTTGGCGCGCCTCGGCTGCCTGCGGGCGATGGCCAGCACTGCCAGGAGCGTGAGCAACGCCGCCGCATAAAGGAACAGGCCGCCAGGGCCGACGATATTCATTGCAGCTGCTCCTATTAGGGGGCCAGCGGCTGTCCCGATCCCGTTGAGCAACAGAAGCCCGCGCGCGGTGCCGAGTAGCCGACCGGCCGGAAGATCGTCGTTTGCGACGGCGAGACACAACGAATAAATCGGGATGCCAAAGCCGCCGAACAGCGCACCTGCCGCAAGGAGCAGCGGCAGAGGCGCTTCCACCGCCAACGCTACGCCGATGGCAGACGCTGCGGACGCCAGCGCCGCACCGGCGATGACAAGATTCCGGGGCACTCGATCCGAAAGCCAACCGAGTGGCCAATGGAAGGCGAGCGTTCCACCAAGAACCGCAGCCATGAAGGCGGAGATACCGCCCACATCGAGGCCGATGCTCTGGGCGAAGTTCGCGCCCATGCCCCAGAAACCACCGATAGCCAGGCCGGCCAGGAAAGCGCCAGCCGCAGCGAGAGGTGATACGAGGACGAGGTCCCTGAACGCGACCCATTCCTGTTCCACCTGGGCCGGCGGATGACTGGGCAGCAAGGTGATCGGAACCACCGCCGCTGATATCAGCAGCGACACGATGAGGAACAATGTCACGTCGGCGGGCGGTGCGATGTTGAGTAACGCCTGCCCGATTGCCCATGAGCCCATAGAGACAACTCCGAATATCGACAGGAGCTGCCCGCGTGTGGATGGCAATGCGTGGGCGTTGAGCCAACTCTCCGTTGCGAGGATCATGCCCGCGTAGGCGAAGCCGGTAATCAGGCGAAGCGGCATCCAGGCGATCGGCTCCACGAACGCCACATGGAGAAGGGCGGTCATCGAGGCAATGGCCGCGAAGCCGGCGAAGGTTCTGACATGTCCCACGGAGACGATGATCGGTGGCAACACGAGCGCGCCGATCGTGAAACCCGCGAAATAGAAGGACATCATCGCGCTGATCGCGCCGGTCGAGAACCCCTTATGGCCGGCTCTCACGATCAGGAGCGTGCTCAGCAGGCCATTGCCCAGCAGCAGAGCGGCGACGCTCAGCAGCAGCGCCGCCACCGGCGCGAGAACGAGGCCGCGCTTGCCCGCCGACCTCATGGTATCCATCGCCGGGCTCGTTCTCGGGCCTGACTTGAGGGTTGATACTCTGCCGCACTGATGAACTGGTCGAATGCTTCGCACCAGATGACGACCGTGTTGTAGTCACGGACATCGATGCCGGCAGGCACCTCGACGATGAAGCCGTTGAACGTCTTCACATCGCCCACGCGGACTGATCTGTCCTTGATTAGGAGAAAGGCCTCCTTCGTGTCGACGAAACGTGGTGCGAGGTAGAGCTTGTAGTCGGGACCAGGGGCGAGGCGCCCGATATGGGCGATACGGTCGCGCGAGACCCGGATCTCGCCTTCCCCCCAGTGAAGCAGGTCGCTGCCTTTGAGATCGCGGGCCAGACGCCCTGCGTAGAGCGTCTCGGCTGAGATGGTCCGCAAGGCCGCCGCGTCCGGGGCCTGGGGGGCGGTCAGGATCGGCAGCGTGTAGACACCGCCCGCGAAGCCCATGGCGAGCATCGCGAGATGGGTGGCAATCAGGATGACCCAGCGCCGCATCGGTTACACCAGCTCCAGTCCCTTCACGAGCTGATCGGCGTCGAGATGGAAGTCCGAGAATACGATGCGGCCGCCAGCGTCCATCACGGAGAACCAGGGCGTTCCCCGCGTGCGGTAGTCCTCCATGAAGGTGGGAAGCGTCGCGCCGGCAGGTGGCTCGTCCTGACCGAACGCGACAGGAAGCGCATACTTGAGCTGGTTCACGCGCAGCTTCTCGAAGGTGTTCTCATCCGCTCCTTCGAAGACGGTCTGGATCACCGCGAAGCCCACGCCCTTGGCGCTCAATGCACCATGCAACCTTTGTAGCGTCGGAAATCCATGCAAATGGCAGCCACGGCACCAGTGCTGGAAGGCGAAGAGGACTTTCGGGCCGGTGCCGAGATCCGACAGCTTGAGCGGCGCGATGCTTTCTCCATCCGCGCCAATCCATCTCTGCACCCGCAGCTCGGGGGCTTGTCGTTCGTCGACGCTCATCTGATCCTCCAATTCCGATGCAGAAGTCCGATGAGTGGTCGCGTGTGGCGATGGCACGCGAACCTCACCGCCTTGATCCCCTACAGGTTGTAGGATGCGAGTTCGCCGACCGATACCTCGTGGCCAGCCCCGCCGTTCTTCCGTCGGTGTGTCACCGCCGCCCCTCAATGACAAAGGCGCGATAGCGGGAACCGGCAAAACGGTGCGCAGCGATGGTTTGGTAGGCGGGGCTATGATACCAATCACGGGCGGCCTGCATCGTCGGGAACCGCAAAATTACGGCCCCTTCGACGGGCGGCCCCTCCAAATGCTCCATCGCGCCATAAGCGGCGAGAAAGGTTACGTCGTGGCCATCGAACGATGGGCCGACGCCTGCAGAATAGGTTGCGAGTTCTTCCGGATCGGTGGTTTCTTCGCGGGTGAAGACGACGAACGCTTCCATCTTAAAGTCTTTCATAAGGTCGCATCTGCAGGCCACCGCCGCTGGCGATGGCCTTAAAGTCGTCAGGCTGGCAGCTCGAACCCGATTTTCGTGAGTGCCTCGACGCACGCATCCTGATCCTGCTGATAGTTGCCTCCGGAGATGCCGATCCCGCCGATCAACTTCCCGTCTTCCAGGATCGGATAGCCTCCGCCGACAGCGACCATCCGGGGGCGATAGGCCAGCGGCGCCACTTTTGGATCGTTCGAAACATAGTCGTTCCAGACATGGGTGGGGTACCCAAACGAGGCGGAACTCCAAGCCTTGTCGATGGCAACATCGACGGTGAGAAACGGCGCGTCATCAGTGCGCTCGAACGCGCGCAGGTTACCGGTGGCGTCGACGACGGCGACCGCAGCCGGGATGCCGATTGTACGTGCCGCGGCGATCGCCGCGTCGATGAGGGCGACGGCGGTTTCGCGGTTGATCGAGGCGGTGGCAATGGATTTCGTCATGAAATTTCCTTCGCCGTGGCGTAATCCGTCCGGCGTTCTTGAGGTTAGAAAAGACGTTCGGCGGTGGCAGTCATCAGAAGCCTTCGAGGACAATCTTGCCTCTTGCCGCGCCACTTTCGATCAGTGCGTGCACCGTCTTCAGATTGGCGGCATTAATTGGCGACAATTTTTCGGTTAGCGTCGTGCGAATTTTGCCGTCGTCCACCAGCACCGCCAGCGAATTGAGGATCTTGCCCTGCTCATCCATGTCGGGCGTGCCGTAGAGCGACCGTGTGAACATCAGCTCGTGGTGGATCGACACTGCCTTGCGCTTGAACAGCATGACGTCGAGCGCCTTGGGATCGTCGATGAATCCGAACCGTCCTTGCGGGGCGATCAGTTCGGCGATGTCGGATGCATGCTGCTCGGTATGCGTGGTCGAGAACACGAAAGCGGGAGCGCCGATGTTGAGCTCGGCAATCTGTGGCGCGAGCGGCCGAGAGTGGTCGATGACATGATGAGCCCCAAGCCCTTTAACCCACTCCTGGGTTTCCGGCCGAGAGGCGGTGGAGATGACGATGAGATCCGTGCGCTGTCGAGCGATCTGGATGGCGATCGACCCGACCCCACCCGCACCACCGATGATGAGGATCGCCGCCGCCCCGGGAACGGGCTTCGTCACGTCCAGGCGATCGAACATGGCTTCCCAGGCCGTCAACGTCGTGAGTGGCAGCGCCGCCGCTTCCGCCCAGTCGAGCGACGCGGGTTTACGACCGACGATCCGGGCGTCGACGAGATGGAACTCCGCATTGGTGCCAGGCCTTATGAGCGATCCGGCATAATAGACCTCGTCGCCTACCGCGAACTGCGTCACGTCGGGGCCGACCTCTTGCACGATCCCGGCCGCATCCCATCCCAGCACTTTCCAATCGCCATCAGCGGGCGGCGTGCTGCTGCGGATTTTGTAGTCGACCGGGTTGACCGAGACAGCCTTCACCTCAACCAGGATATCGCCTCCTTCAGCGACAGGCCGAGGCAGATCAATGTCGACCAGAGCGGCGTCCTCGGCGATGGGTCCCGGAACCTTGTAACCAACGGCTTTCATCGGTGTCTCCAGCTTGCTGTATCCTGAAGTCTTATCGATCAGATCGAAATTTCTTCCGAAATATACTCAGGATTTAAAGATTTCGCGTGTCAGACTATGAAGGTATGCGCGCAACATATCCAATAGCGGTACGACATAGTTTCCATACCTCGGAGCCGGATTCAGAAGTTTATCGAAAATAGCGGTTTATTGCTGTTCGGCGGGTGAGCATCCGGATGGAGGCGATAAGCGCCCAAGCGGTTGAGGAGTCGACCTCTCAGCGGTCGCGTTGGCAGGGGCGATCTCGCCCGCCGGTCTCACACCAACGTTGGCAAGCGACGGCGTCCGCTCGAAATCCGCTGACGGGGATACGCCTGCAATGCCGATTCGAAGCTATCGAAACTATAGCTACAGGGTATTGGGAAATCATACTGGACTGACGCTATAGTCTTCACGCATAACCACGACTCAAAATGGTCCAACACTTTTCTCTACGCTAATAGGGGAGCCCGCAGAATTCGGAAAAAATCGTACGCTAAGGTTTTCCGGGCATCCGTAAGGGCCGAAACTTCCCGTCTTCCAGTCTGCGGCTCTGCCGCCAGACGTAATCGCCGGTTCATGTACAGGACCTTAAGCGGCGAGTCCATTTAAAACGCCTTCCAAGGTCCTGTTCTGTATCGACTTTCTCTGCTTGGTTCGGCAGGCGTTCTTGGCCAAATAATCGGCAGCCCATTCCAATCTTTCCCTTATTTCTGTCAGCGCCCTATGGGCCACTGCTTCCAATAGCGGTAGCCACCACGTCGCACTGTTCTTCGACGCTTTCAGCATCGATAGCGCCCCACTCATCACACTCTGCGCGACCCGTCTCTTCATCACCAGCGACAGCAGGCTCGTCCACACCAACCCCTCGGCAATCGCTTTCTCGCCCGTCACAAACCCCTTGAGCCGGTTGTGCGATTTCCACTCTTTAAATAACAACTCCACCTGCCAACGGCAGCGATACAGGCTCATCACCTGCTCTGCTGACCATGCTGCTCGCGGTAGGTTCGTCATCCACAGACAGAACCGCTTTTCCTCAGCAAACCAGCGCCGGATCAACCGGTACTCGACCTGGCCGGACTTCACCACCATATCCAGTACCTCGGCCCGACAGCGTCGCCGTCCGGCCTCTCTCAGAGATAGTCCCGCCAGCTTGGGTACTTCCCGTCCATCACCGCGCCAGGCTTGGATTATCTTGGGGTTCAGGCTTTTCGTGCCGCGCACCAGATAAAATCCGCCAGCGTCGTTCACCTGCTCAAACCAAGCCCTGTCAATGTAACCTGCGTCAGCCAGCAGCAGGCAGTTGGTCAGCGTGTGGGCTTCAGGCAGAAATTGCCGTTCCCCTGCGGTATCGGCAGACACACTCATGCACAACGGGCTCTGCTCCGACAGTGACATGGTCATATGGCACTCGATAGCTGCCGGACTGATGGTCTTGAACCGGCCGGGAAAATCAGCAGCAAGGCGCCGATGCACCGCAAAGGAGGTGCCATCGTGCAGTAACACCTGCTTGAACGCGCCGAGGGAGGCTGCTTTGAGTTGATGGTCGATACGCAAGGCGATGGCCCGCTCGACCAGGGCTTTCATAAACAGGGCAAAGCTCTCTTTGCGCAGCTGATTGTGAAACGGTTTGTAAGAAACCTGATGGGTGTTTACCAGTTGCAAGGCATTGAAATGGCGGTGTAAACCGGCAATGTCATTGACCTGGTCGCCTCCCATGGCCCGCAGCAGTGCAGGTACGAGCATGGCTGGGGTAATGGCACGCTGACGCAGACAAAACTTGCAGAGCCGAGCAATGCGCTCGAGTGCGGCGGGAGCCAAGAGTTGCTCCAGATAGTAATTAGCGTTGATAATAGTCATAGGCTTCGCGCGTGTTGATTTTGTTTGGCGATAAAATCAGATCACAAACGAAGCCTTTTTTATATCTATTTCAATTGGTTGCCGCTAAAGATCCTGTACATGAGTGAGGGTTATGGTGGCTATATGCTGGATATTGCTATTCAGATGACAGCCATATGGGGAAGATTACAGGCGCCTGAAATAACAGCAGAGTATGGAGTGACTACCACGGCTGGAGGTTGGCACGGGCTGATCCCCTCTCCCTTTGGGAGAGGGTTAGGGTGAGGGGAGCTGGCTGACCGGGTGTAGCAACCAGGCGGCATTACACCGCTGAATCTTCAGTTATTGAAATTCCACGCGATCGGCAGTTCGACGTCGAAGATAAGTGCATCCCCGTCGAGGCGAAAGGCCAGGCTGGTCTGGTGCTGGTCGTATTCGTTGATAATCAGGCAGCTCTCGGCGAAGTTGGACTCGTAGTTGATATGGGCCACTCCTTCACGGCCGTCAGCGAGTTCGATGCTGAGCACCCGCAGCGGGTTCTCCTGACTGAGGTTGACCCGGGTGTCCCCCACGTCCACCAGCCGTTCCAGCAGAGGGAAGAAATCTTGTCTGTGGGTCGTTATGGCCTGGGTGATGGCCTGCTCCAGCTCAGCCTGGGTGGCGAAGGGGCCGCCGAGTGGGTAGCGGGTCTGGATCCTTTCCTGAGTCATTGCGTTTCCTCCTGAACTGAGATGTGGCAACAGTTTGGCCGCTGCAGTGACCTGTCATGTACAGGATCTTTAGCTACAACCAATTGAAATAGATAGAAAAAAGGCTTCGTTTGTGATCTGATTTAATCGCAAAAAAAAACCGACACGCCCGAAGCCATGACTATTATAAATGCAACCCAGTACCTCAAGCAACTTCTTAGCTCTTCTGAACTCAACCGGATCGGTAAATTTACCGGTTTTTGTCAGCGACTCCGGGATATCCAGCCTGCGAGACTACTCCCGGCTCTGCTCTCAGGGCTTGGTTGCGACAAGGT
>NZ_JAGKRI010000348.1:0-3276 GCF_017939255.1 Aeromonas sp. Prich7-2 | reverse complement strand
TGTTTCTTCCAGTTGCTGCTGAACTTTACCTTTTTGCTCAACTGGCGTTGGAGCCTTGCCAGCTTGGTCTGATTGGTTTTGAAGCTGTTGACGGGCTCAAACACCGTGCCATCTGACAGGGTTGCGAGCTTGGCGATCCCCGCATCTAGCCCGACCATTGAGCCGGAGGGGTGAATTGGCTCAAGCGTCTCCTGCTCGACCTGAAAGGAGATATACCAGTGCCCGGCTGCTTGGCTGACGGTCGCGTTTTTAATTTTCCCTTCAACTGGCTGGGACTGACGGAACTTGACCCACGCCAGCCCGGCAGGCAGCTTCACGCGACCCTTTTCAAGGCAGCAATACTTGTCGAAGTTGACGAAGCGGATTGAGTCGCGGTTGTCGCTTTTTTTCTTGAATACGGGTGCCTTGGCGGCGAGTTTCTTATCAAAGCAGCGCATCCACGCGCCATGCAAATCCTTGAGCTTCTGCTGGAGGTTGTCGGTATATGCCTCGGCCAGAAAGGCCATTTCTGGGTCTTTCTTCCAACTGGTGAGCATCCGGTTCAGCTCAAAGGCAGAAGGCAGTTTTTCGCCAGCATCCAGAATGCGTTTGGTTTCTGCCAGCCCGTGATTCCAGACATAACGAGCACAACCGCCCAACTGGCGCAGGCGTTGCGCTTGTTGTTCGGTCGGTTCGAGTCGGAATTTGTAGGCTTTCAGAATTTGCATTTAGCGCTCAGTGTGTAGCATTGTTGCCATATCTATTAAGCCCGATTGAGTGACAGAATGCAATTCACTAAAATTAATAAATCACGCCATTCGGCCTACGCTTTGCACGTACATTTGGTGTTTATCACCAAGTATCGAAAGCCGATACTGGGGGATCTGCATCACGCCTCCTTCGGTCAGTGTGCGGCAGAGGTTTGCAGAGATTTTGGTGCGGAACTGAAAGAGTGTGACGGAGAGGCTGATCATGTTCACATGCTGATAGAGTACGCGCCAACGGTACAGCTATCGGTACTGGTGAACTCGTTAAAGGCGGTCACATCAAGGCGACTGCGTAATGAATTTCTGGACTTGAGAGGTGCTTACAGCAAACCCGTACTCTGGTCACGCTCTTACTTTGCGGGCTCTTGCGGCGGAGCACCGTTGGAGGTGATCAAGCAATACATTCAAAACCAGCGGGGCTGACGCCCCGGCGAAATTCCCCTCCCACCTACGTCGGAGGGAGTCCCCTTTCGCATTTAAGATGGTGCCCTATTTCGACGGGGAGGGGGCCATCAGCGGGGTGATCGACGGCTGGATAGACATCACGGACCGCAAGCGGCTGGAAGAGGCGCTGCGCGAGGCCAAACAGCAGGCCGACAGCGCCAGCCGCGCCAAGAGCGACTTCCTCGCCACCATGAGCCACGAGATCCGCACCCCCATGAACGCCATCCTCGGCATGCTGGAGCTGGCCACCGAGGATCCCGCTCTCAGCCGTCACAGCGGCGAGCTGCTGCGCATCGCCGCCGACTCCGCCAACGGTCTGCTGGATCTGCTGGGGGACAGCCTGGATATCGCCTCCATAGAGGCGGGCCAGATGACCCTGACTCCCACCCCCTGCGATCTCGCGCCCCTGCTCTCGTCCGTCACCCGGGTCTTTGCGGGCATGGCCGAGCAGAAGGGGCTGATCTATGAGGTCAGGCTGCCCGACACCCCCATGCCAAGGGTGCTGATCGATCCCCTTCGCCTGCGCCAGATCCTCTCCAATCTCATCGGCAACGCCATCAAGTTCACCGAGCAGGGCCGGGTCGCCATTACCGCCACCCTGACCGGGGGCGAGCAGCCTCCTGTGCTGCACCTCACCATCACCGACACCGGAGCCGGCATTCCTGCGGACAAGCTGCCCCGGCTCTTCACCCCCTTCTATCGCGCCCACGGCCAGTTCCCCGGCAGCGGGCTGGGCCTCAACATCGCCCGCATCCTGTGCCAGATGATGGGGGGGGAGATAGCCGTTCACAGCCAGGTCGGCGAAGGCACCCGGCTCGAGATAAGGCTGCCCCTCACGCTCGCTCAGCAACCCCCCGCCCCGATCACGGCAATGCCGGCGCCCCAGCCCCACCAGGCTCAACCCCTCCCCCATCGGCTGCATATCCTGGTGGTCGATGACAATCACGCCAACCAGATCCTGCTGCGCCAGCAGCTCAAGCACCTGGGACACGACGTCAGTGTGCGCAGCAATGGCCTGGAGGCCCTGCGCGCCCTCGCCAGCCACCCCTTCGATCTGGTCATCACCGACTGCCAGATGCCGGTGATGGACGGCTTCGAGCTGACCCGCAGCCTGCGAGCCCTCGGCCATGGCCTGCCCGTCTGGGGCTTCACCGCCCATGCCCAGCCTCGCGAGCGGGAGCTTTGTCTCGCCGCCGGCATGAACGACTGCCTGTTCAAGCCCATCGGCCTCGCCCGTCTGCGCGCGGCGCTGGCCACCCTGGGGCCAGCGCCCTGAGTACCGCCAACCCTTCCTCCCGTCATGTCGCAAGGGCGCGGCTGAGAGTGCGACTGAGAGTGCGGCATAAAGGGTCGCCCACAGAAACAAGAAACAAGAAACAAGAAACAAGAAACAAGAAACAAGAGACAAGAGACAACGTGGACCAGCCATGGATACAAGGCCGGTGGCGGTTCGAGCCCCATAAAAAAACCGACACCAGGGTGTCGGTTTTTTTATATCGGGAGGTGCGCCCTGCCTGTCACGCCAGTTTGGCACCGGGTGAAGCGGGCGTCGCGGGGAGGATCAGTAGAAGATCCGCTCCCCTCGCTCGCTCATCTTGAGCCAGACCGGCTTGGTGCTGGTCTTGCTCCAGATGCGGTGCAGGTAACTGTAGAAACGGGCGCGATCCCGGCGAAACAGCATCACCGGGAAGGCGAGCAAACCCGCCACCAAGACGAAGATGCGGCGAAGGATTATCTGAGTCAGGGAGAAGGGATGAAACATGATGTAACGCCTCACTGGTAAGACCACTGAACAAAGATTACGCCAATCATTGTAGGATTACTACACCGACAGCGCCATTTTTTGATAAAAAATGGGGCTAAAAGCCTAAAAATGAAACCGGGTTACATTCTTTAACTAAAAAACAACAAAGGTGGCAAAACGCGGCCCCTGTTCCAGAGTTATACCAATCAGATTAAAGATGTGATCTAATTGCTCTATTCTGGTTTCACTGTACTCAGTATGTCCGATCCAATCGATTTCTTGGCCCTCGCCAAGGCAGAAACCAACGCCAGGAAACGCATGCGATTCCTGGCGTTAGCACAC
>NZ_JAGKRI010000058.1:0-15536 GCF_017939255.1 Aeromonas sp. Prich7-2 | reverse complement strand
CGGTGGGCCCCGGGCTGGTGTCGGGATCTGGTGCCTCGGGTCGCCGATGAGCTCGGCGCCCAGGGTGGCCACCGGCAGCGGGTGGGTGATCTGGTGCACGGTGGGCCCCCGGCCGGCGCCGGGGAGCGGAGGGGCCTGGGTGGTGGTGGGGTTTTGTCGGTGTGCATGCTGAGTACGGGATCCCGGGTCGCCGATGAGCTCGGCGCCCAGGGTGGCCACCGGCGGAGGTTGGGTGATCTGGTGCGCAGTGGGCCCCCGGACCGGTGCCGGGATCCGGTACGCAGTGAGCCCCCGAGGCCGCCGCGGGTTCGGCGCCTAGGGTGGCCACTGCCGGCGGCCAGGCGGGTGAACCGGTGCTGCAGGTGGCCCCCGGGCCGCCGCGTACTCGGCGCCCAGGATGGCCATTGCCGGCGGCCGGGCGGGTGAACCGGTGCTGCAGGTGGCCCCCTGGCCGGTGTCGGGACCTGGTGCCCCGGGTCGCCGATGAGCTCGGCACCCAGGGTGGCCAGCGGCGGCGAGGTGGTGATTTAGCAGCAGACCATGGACAAAAAGGAAGAGGATGAAATGGGGTAACGGATGGAGGATAATCAAGTCGGTGGTCTGGCTAGATGTTGTGTAGCTATGTCCACTGACTGAAGGACAACATTTTATTCTCACCGGAAGGAAAGATGAGATATTTTCTGAGAGTAATTAGGTATCTCGTGACTGGGAGATTAACAATCCGGAATGCCTTATATGTATTGCGTGTAAAACCAATAGCGGTTGTGAGCAAAGGTGTGACTTGGATTGTCGACCCAGATTTCATAGTGTGAGGGATACATGGGAATACTGATTATCAATTCCGGCGATCCAATGGTGTTGCCGCGGATTTCCTCAAATGCATTCGGTGATGAGAGCTGGAGTGGAGCTCAAGTGAATCAACTTTCCTGCGAGCAAATCGAGCAGATTTCCCGGTATTGCCGAACAGAAGGGCGCAGGCAGGGATGGAACGATTCAAATGGTCGGCGTCTTGGAGAACAAAGAGAAGGACCATTTCATCCAGAATTGCTCGGGGGTGAACCATATAGGGTGTGGCAAGAGAGCTATGACGATGGGGTTGAGGAGCAGAGACACGCCACACACGCACCCAGAGTCCCTGACCCGGAGGAATATTGGGGTGATCTGTGAGACTGACGAAGTGTTGAGATGCCCCTCCGCCATGTTAGAAATATCGCGTTTATTTTAACGGTGATAACGATATGATTGAAAACTGAAGCGAAAAGCTCATCTTCAGGGCTTCGGCTTTATTGGGTTTACAGAGAACGATCGAAACCATGAACTAATAGCTGGCAATTTCCAGTTAGTTCTTTTGAGTAGGACTGTTGCATGCAAGAATTTTTTAAAACTCTGTTGAATATTCGAAGCCTCCGGGCTGCTCTTCGTGACCTGCCGTTTGAACAAGTACAAGAGGCCCACGAGAAATTCGAGTTGGTGTACTTGGAACGTAAGACTCAGGCAGACAAAGAAATAGCTGCTCAATCAGAACGAAAGAGCAAGTTGGCCGAGTTCCAGGAGTTGCTTGCCCAGGCCGGCATCGATCCCAAAGAGCTTCTTGGGGATACTGCAGGTGTGGATACTAGCTCCAAGAAAAAGCGCACTCCGAGACCACCCAAGTATCGCTATGTCGTCGATGGAATCGAACAAACTTGGACAGGGCAGGGGCGCACCCCGAAGTACCTGGCCGAAGAGATTGCTAAAGGGCGATCACTGGACGACTTCCTCATCTGAAGGTGATGGCCATGCCAAAATTGGCATGGCCATCAACTTTTGAATCTGTACCTGATTGCCAGATATTGGCCCTCTAGGTTACTCTGTATTAGTCCTCGGTGCCCTCGTGGGGACAGGCCATCCTCGGCCAGGTACCAACATCAATCCCCCAGCCCTGCGCCGGCATTCCCACCCGTGATCTATCACCCAGGCCCTCGTTGGCTGATTCTGCATGTCCGTTCACCGGTATTTCGCCGGCGTCAGCGCACATGCAGAAACAGCCCAAGGCTGTCTCTATGGCACTCGGTCTGCAATGTGCCACTCGTGACCAACACCAACTCGGGCGCAAATCCCCAACTCAACGAGGCTAAATCATGTTCGAAGTAACAAATACTGGAAAACTCATATCTAATGGCCAGCTTGTAAGGCTGGGGAACTCTAACCTCTATGCAAGTGTGAGCCCAGGTGAAGGAAGCAATTTCATAAAAACTGTTGTAAGGACGCCGGCCGCAGACACAGGGTGAGATCGCGAACGTTTTTTGGACACTTCGTTCTATTTGACCCGCAGATCGTGTTGTGATCTGATACTCCCTTTTTGGGAGATCCATGATGAGCCTTGATGCATTTTCTCAGTATTTCGGTGAGCTGGAAGACCCTCGTCAGTCCGCCAAAATCAGCTATCCCTTGTTCGATGTCCTGTTCCTGACGGTCTGTGCCGTCATCGCCGGCGCCGAAGGTTGGGAGGACATCGAGGATTTCGGTGAAGTCCACCTGGACTGGTTCCAGCAAAAGGGCCTGTTCCCCGACGGGCTGCCGGTACACGACACCATCGCCCGTATCGTGTCTCGCCTTGACCCCACCCAGTTCCAACAGTGCTTTATTCAGTGGGCGCAATCGGTCAATGAGCGTACCGAGGGTGAACTGATTGCCATCGATGGCAAGGTGCTACGGGGCTCTTACCAGCGGGAAAGCCGCCGCTCCGCCATTCATATGGTCAGCGCCTTCGCCACTGGCAACGGCGTGGTCATGGGCCAGTTGAAAACCGATGCCAAGTCCAATGAAATCACGGCCATTCCAGCATTGCTCAAGCTGCTGGATATCAAGGGGTGCCTCGTGTCCATTGATGCCATGGGCTGTCAGACTGACATCGCCGGCACCATCGTCAAGCAAGGCGGAGACTACCTGCTGGCGGTCAAGGGTAACCAAGAGCTGTTGCACCGCGCGGTTCAGCAAGCACTCCGACCGTTCCACTCGGCAGCCACCGACCCCGTCAATGTGACGGTGGAGAAAGGACATGGTCGCATTGAGGCCAGGGAATACCATGTTCTTGCTGCCGGTGACGTGGCCAGCCAGTTCCCGGAGTGGAGAGGCCTGAAAACCCTGGGTGTGGCCATCGGCTATCGCCTGGAAAAATCAGGCAAACAGTCCCTCGAATACCGCTACTACATCAGTTCGGCGGAACTGGACCAGGCTCGCTTCGCTGCCGCAGTGCGGGACCACTGGCGGATCGAGAACAGCCTGCATTGGGTGCTGGACGTCTCGATGAACGAAGATGCTTGCCCCATCTATCGAGGTGAAGCGGCTGAGATTCTGTCTTGCATGCGTCACCTGGCGTTGAATATGTTGCGAGCAGAAACGACGAAGAAAGCCAGCATCCGGCGAAAGCAGAAGATAGCCAGCATGAACACAGACTATCTGGATCAGGTCCTGGCAGCGGGGCTGAGGGCAATGGCGGCGCAGTGAGCATGAACACCTTGGTTTTTTAACAAAATGTTCACGCTCTCACCCTGGCCGCAGACATAGACCTACTTAATTCAACTTTCACATCTAGCGTGTTAGATGCTGATCAAGTCATAAATGCACTGAACGGTGTTGATCCTACATGGCCCTTGCTGCTTGCCAACGCGCTAGCAGAGAAGGTGGCTTAACAATTCAAGCCACAAGGGCACAGAATCAGGAGCTCAATATGTTCAAGTTAGGAATGTGTACTGCAACTCTACCCGCTTTGGAAGCCTTGAAACGGCTAGGGATAGCATCATCTGATTTGCTGGATTCACATAGAGAGGGGTTACTGTGGAACCATACACAGGGACTGCAAAACCTTGATGCAATCAGGACTGGGGAGCGAGTCCTATCAAGCCTGCCAGCAGGGCAAAGCCAATGTTTCATATGGGTAATCACGGAGGGTGATCGTCGGAATACAACAATCATCTTGAGTGATGAATACTAAGGGAGGACACCATGGAAAGCGTAAGTATCACGGTGGCCTTGATTTCCGGGTTCTTCGCAGTAATCGCTGTCGCGATCCCTTGCATTTTTGAGATGCGAAATCGCAAGGCGAAAATGCAAGAAGAACGACAGAAAGCCTTACTCAAACTTGCTATGAAGGATCTCGAGTTCCTGTACTCTGTTGAGAGTCGATTACTTGCGACGATCCAAGACATGAGTGGTGAGAGCATGAAGGTCAGGATACGGCAAGAGGTCACGATAGACACAGGACTAGTATGGTCGGGTCAGTTCACGCCAAGCCGAATCCATCAGCGACAACGCCAGATGGAAAACACATAAACCCAGAACCCGCCTAAGTAATTGGCGGGTTTTTTTTCACTCGGATCTCTAGACCGCTCAGAAAACCCCCCCCATTTTTGCTGTGCAATTATTCCCGCTTGAGTGCGGTATAACGCCACCTAGGATTTTCTATACGGTGGCGTCTATGAGAAAAAGTATTTTGGCATTCAGTGTCGTTGCCCTGCTGGGGATACCGCAGGTGCAGGCTTCGCCAGGCGACTCTCGACCTGAGAGAAGAACTCTGCCAATGACGGAGATGGCACGAGATACTTATGGCGACAAGACGCTCATAGAGCTCAACACTGAAATCGAACTGTTACAGAACGACCTGGCCCTTTTGCGTGATGAGTATGCCAAGCATAACGCTCGGATCACCGGCCAGATCACTCGTCTACGACACATCATCAATGACCGTCAGCAGGCGATCAATTTTATTCGTCGGGACCGCGAACAACGTTACTTCAGCGTGCATCCGGGATCGCTACGTGGGCAGTTGGAGAGCCTCCGCTTTGCGTTGGGGTTGCAGGCAATCCGTTGGTCTAAGACCGTCCCGGCTCACTGCGACTGGCAGTTTGATGCCGGATTCGAGGTCGATAAAAGAGAGCCGATAAAGGCTCTTGAAGCGTTCCTGGCTGGACTGCCGCTTCTGCCACAGATTCATGAAAGGGATCGATCTGCGACAATCACAGCGACGGAGATCATCAAGTGCGACTGAAGCTCCTGTCGGTGGCGGTAGCCGCAGCCTTGGTGGGAGGGTGCAGCCCGAGCAACGTGTATAAAGATCACAGCGCCCCACAGATCGTGTCGACACGCAACCAAACCAACACCGTCGCACAAAACCCTGTTGGAGCTGGGCAAAATGACTTGGCTGCTGCTGTTCAACAAAAGGTTGAGAAAGCAACAACTAGGCACGAATGGGCTTCTGTTGCGACTGCAAGTAGTACCATGAAGCCGATGCTTGAATCAGCAACGAACCCCATAGTAAACACGCCCACAGTGTTGATGAAATCCCAGGCACCTATTGTGACGAGTGGGAAGGTATTCGTTCCCATTAATAAAACAAAACCGATTGTCGTCACAGTAGAAAAAACGTCATTGATTGTTCGAGCCGGTGAAACTTGGGAGCGTGCATTCTCGAGATGGTTCAGAGATAACGGTTATCAAACAGTTCTCTATTATTTTCCCGGTGGAGTGCCTACTGGTTTTACATCCATTCCAAAGAAAACGCATTTCTCCGCGAATGATTTCCAAGGGGCAATATCCGCAGCACAGATTTCGTTTGGCAATGAAACAAATGGAAAGTTCATTGTTAGTTATGACGCTATGAATAAAAGTGCAGTAATTCATGTTCCGGGGGTGTTGGTGCAGACATTTAATGTCGCTGCCGGCAGCCTAAAAGCAAATGCAATTCGACTAACAGAGTCCTATGGATGGAATACGACAGCACAAGACTGGCGCCCTCAGGATGATTACTACGTTCCGTCAAGCTGGCCAATCGTCACGGAACGAGGGGATATAGCATCAGCACTTAATGCGTTGATCGAATCATACCCAGTGCAACCACAGCTACTGAAGTCAACACAACACGTTTATTTTGTGCAGGGGAACTGATTATGAAAACGCGTAGCGCTATAGCAATGGCTGTCATCATCGCTCTTTCAGGGTGTGGTGCTATGGACCATTTGGAGCAGAAAGATGCTGCTAACGATACACTTGGCCAAATCAAGGCATATGAGGGTAAACAAGAATCCTCTAAAAGCATCTACATCGATAAGCCCCCTTTGGACTTGAACCCGACAATTGGGGAGGGGGCTCCTTGGTGGGTCAGAAAGCCCGCCGCAATTCAAGGGCAAGATATACCGCTTAGCTTTGCAGTAAGGAACCTGCTGCAATCGGCAAATCAGAAAATTGCAGTAAACTATGGACCTGATGTGGTCCAGGACAAAATTATTTCAGTAGACTATCAGGGAGATATCAATGGGGCACTGAACGAGATAGCAGCAAAGGCTGATATCTCAGTAAGTGTTCATGGGAACAAAATAAATTTTGAACGATATGTAACCAAAGTATTCGAGTTAAATTCACTTTTGGGTAAAAGTTCATTCCTATTTGGACGAAAAGCCAACTCAGTTAATAATAGCGGTGAGGGATTGGCAAACCGAACTGTTACAAGCTCCCTTGGTAATTCGGATACTTACGCAACCACCGAAGTGGTAGACATAAATCCCTTTGATGACTATTTGGCGGCTATAAAGTCAATTCTGAGTCGTGACGGTGTAAGTAAGGACGATAAGAACCCATTGGAAGGGAATGTAATTGTAACATCCTCGACTGCTTCAATTCTGGTTAGAACAACTCCGCATCGGATGAGTTTGGTTGAGAGCTATATTTCATCAAGAAAACAGGCAATAGCACGGCAGGTAATGATTGAAGTCAAGGTGCTTCAATTCAAAGGGAGTAAAGGATCTGAATTTGGCATTGACTGGAATGTTATTCGCAATGTTTCAGAAGGAAAGCTGCAGTTTGCTGGTCCGTCACTGCCAACCCTGGGCGATACAGGGAATTATGGATTTTCATTTACTTCGACAAATCCAAAATGGGATGGTACGACCGTTCTGATGAAGTCGCTACAAACTCAAGGGCATGTTGGTGTCGAATATGAGCCGAGAACTGTTGCAAGAAATAACAGAGTTGCATCCATCGATAACTCTGAAAAGCTGACATATATTGCGAGAGTGACAGTTACGCCGAATGAAAATGCTGATGCAAGCGTTGAAGTAGAAGATGCTGTAGTTAGTGATGGCCTCACCATGTCAGTTATGCCAAATATTTCAGATGACATGGTAAACCTTCAAATTTCTGGAGTTCTATCCAAGGTTATCAATTGGGAAGATACAGAAGTGAGTGGCGTCACTATTCGTGCACCACAGGTGCAAGAAATAAAATTCGATCAAGATGTTGGTCTTAAATATGGTGAGACTCTCGTGCTCAATGGATACAAGCAGAAGTCGAATAAATCAGATGAGACATCTGTACTCAAGAATCCGTTCTTGGGCGGGAATTCAGGCGCAAGCAGCATGACAGAAACTATTGTTCTGATCACCCCTAAGCGGATATAAAGTTATGGGAACTATCAGAACAACGCTGCCGCATGGCAGCAAGCCAAAGGAAGTCCTGAAGCGGTGGCGAGTCGAGTACCCGGCTAAGTTTGAGCGGATATTCGAGAATGGGGACCTGATCACGCGGGTCGCTTCCGATGAAGCTGATATAGCTTGGGGCGAGTGTATTGCCGAGGCTCTCATTGAAGAAGTGAAAGACACCCCTAGGAAGTGGGTGTGCATAATTGCTTCTGACCGTGCCTATCGCTGCGTGCTCTGGGAGGCCGGGGAAATTCGCCGTGATGAAGTTGTCGATGCAACGGAACTGTCTGAATGGTTACAGGTACATCCATCTGAGCGCATATTTTCTACAACTGAATTGCCTGTTCGGGGTGTAGAGACAACGATAATTGAGGCTTTAAATCTAAAGCCTGATGACTTTGAACTCATAGAGTTTCGTGGGTCTGCATTGTCAAGAATGGTTAAGCCATCTCTTGTCTGTTTAGCAGGTATTGCGGCAGCTACATGGTTTCTATGGCCTGAACCGCCGCCGCCGCCTCCGCCGGAAGTGATGGATCCCTGGTATGCCTATCGCGCAGCATGGACAGATGTGCAGCTTGCTGGAGATGTGGTTAGTGAGTTAGGTGTGACGTGCGCGAAATTTGGAACTATCCCTGTAGTCACGGATTTACCTGTGGGGACAATCGAGCCAGGCAGCATTAATATGGTATTGCCTGACGTTGTGATCGATAGAAATGTGTTAAATGCATGGGCGGAAAAAAATATCCTAGCTATGTCTTTCAGTGGGTCATCACCATTTATTCGCGTGCCTGTCCCTCTGAGTTCCTATTGGAGTTCACATCACACCAGTTTCAAGGCGCTTGATGACAAAGTTTTTGAGATATTTTCAAAGCTTTCACTAATTTCGGCTTTGAAAGCTAGCTATGAACCCATTGAAACTAATGGAGTATGGGCAAGCAGAAAGGCCAGTCTGACCATCGCGAAAGCAAATCCTTGGTTCATTAACGAGCTTGGTAATGCCCTGAAAGGAATGCCAATTAAGTTAGAATCAGCGACATTTAGCATTAGCAAGGAAGGGGAATGCACCCTAAATAATGCGGTAATTCAGTTTGGAGGTGGCGCACAATGAACGAACAAAATAAAAAAATTAGCACTAAAAAATTGGTGACCTATTTAGGGCTGCTTTCTGTAGCATGTGCAAGTGCGGTTTATTTATATCAGGCTCAAGAAAATAGACAGGCTAAACGAAATGAGCGACTTAATGCGCTTATCGCACAGTCAGAGCAGCGTTCCCAGGCATCAACTCCGGTTGATTCAGGGAGCAATGTCTCAAGCCAAAACGTGATTGAACCCCCGTCAGCAGTAAGGCTGCCGAATTTACCGGAAAACATCCAGGAGCTGATGCGCCTCGGTGAAAGAAGGGCTAAGGCTGAGGCTTTACTGGCAACAAGCACGGTGGAAGAGTTGGTTGAGAGTAACGCCGCCAAGAAAAAAATTGCATCCGAGAAGCCTGCCAAAAGCTCCCCCCCTCCTGGGGCCTTCTTGCTACAGGACGAATTGCCTGTAGGCGCAACCGTGTCACCAAGTGCTCCAATGCCTGTTGGAACGGGGATCGCATTTAATGAGCCCAAGGTGATGGATTCCCCCGGTAGCAAACTTGACAGACTCACTCTGCGATATGCGGCCCGCGTAGATGGGATATTGACCGCGTATGTATCAATTGGTGAGTCTGGAAGAATGACCCCTGCTCAGATAGGTAAGACAATCGACGGGATCAAGATTACTTCCCTGAATGACAGGCAGTTATGTGCAAGCCAAGGAAAATTGGCTCGCTGCATTAATATGGCCTATTGACGGTTGGGGTATTTATATGAATATGGCAATTAAAAGCACAGTGTCTTTAATTGATGATGATGAAATCCTAGCTCTTTGCCGGGAGGACAAAAGTTGCTTTGTTGATGAGAACTGGGTCGTTTACACCTCAGATCCAAAGAGCGACAACTTAAATACAATAATTGCTAAGGTTAAGGTTCTGCTGCATGGCAAGGAACCTAAGATTAATCTGGCCGACAGCGAAGTAGTATTGAATGCCTTACAGGTTGGCTCAACTCTAAGTGTCGAGTCCACCCACCAGAGCACTAAGCACGCCACTGATGTTGCACCAACCCAAGTTGAAGACCGCTTGATGGGATTGCTGGCTAGATGCATCAAAATGGGTGGCTCTGATATACACATTTTAGTGAAAGGACAGAAAACACTAATAAAGTGCCGTATTGATGGGCGCCTAGTTGACATATCTGCGCCACAGACAAAGGAATATGGTGCAGAACTGACGGCTTATGTGTTCAATGGTCACAGTGGCTCAGAGGAAAGCTATTCAGCATTAATCCCAAATGCAGGAAGCTTTAGCAAGATCATAGCTGTGAATAATGTTCAGAAGGCATGGGACTGGCGGACATCAATGCTACCAGTTAGCAGCAGTAGCGATGACAAAGATTGTACCAAAACCGTACTGAGATTGTTGACTCCCATTCGAGATGATATTCCTTCGTTCGCAGATATGGGGATGGATGATGATCATGTCAAAATCATCGAGCTTGCATTTAAACAGCCTCAAGGGGCCATTCTATTTTCTGGGCCTACCGGTTCAGGTAAAACCACTGTTGCTATGGCTGGATTATCAACAATTGAGGATGGCCGAAACATTAATACCCTTGAAGACCCTCCCGAATGGACTCTTGACGGGGTATCTCAAACGCGAATCGATTATGGTCTTACGAAGAAAGGTAAAGAACGAGACTTTGCGTATTACGGGAAGGTTATGCTCAGGCAAGATCCTGATGTGATTTACTTTGGCGAGGTGCGTGACCAGAAAAGTGCTGCGGAATTTACTCACCTTTCTGAATCCGGGCACTTGTTAATCGGAACAACACATACGTCAAGTGCGACCGGTATTGCAACAAAACTGGTAGAGCACTTACGTGTTCCATCAGTTATTGCAAGTAGCCCTGATGTATTTTCAGTTTTCTCGCATCAGCGGTTAATAAGAGTTCTTTGCCCGCATTGCTCAATACCACATGAAAAGGCAACTGAGGAGCAGCAGACCACCTTACGCAAAGCACTAGGCGATGACCTGGGCCACGCTAGAGTGAAAAATAGCAGTGGCTGCGGCAAATGTGTCTCAGGTGAAAAGGGAAGAACATTGGTAATGGAGGTCATTGTATTAACTGATGATGACCGCCAATTTATAGCTAAAGGTGATGCGTTGGCATGGAAGATTCATTTAATACAAAACGGGTGGAAAAACATCCGGCACTATGCTCTTAAGAAAGTAAGGGATGGTATTTGCGATATTCATTCTGCTGCCGAGCAAGTTAAGGAGCTGCTGTGAATTTTGACACTATTTCAAAGAAGTGGCTCCAGTTGGTTTTTTTTAAAACCAACCAAATTGAATTCCTCGAGGATTTTAGGGAGCTAATAAACTCTGGCATTGATGAAAAGGATATATGCATCAACTTGGTTGAGTTCGGTTCTGCATCAGCCAAGGCGCTCGCAGGTGACATGCTGATGGCTATCAGAAATGGTCGGCCGGTTACATCTGGAATGCAAGGGTGGTTCTCTCCAATAATAATATCTACAATTTCAGCCGGTCAAGAAACCGGTGACATAGACATGGGGCTTGATGTTGGAATCAACACCATCAGAGATGCATCTGGATTAACTTTAGATATTTTAAATGCAGTAAAGTATCCAGCATTAATGATTGTCGGGCTGTTGATAGTGGCGGGTGGTCCGTCCTATGAATATATGCTGGACATGCAAAATAGACTACCGCTCTACAAATGGGGTGGTATATCACAAGTGGCATGGGGCCTTGCTGAATTCAGTCACAACTGGATGTTCTCGATGTTATGTATGAGCATCACAGGCCTCATAGGATTGATGTGGATGTTACCTAATGTTTCTAACAGAGAGTCACTTGATAACTCCATTGTATTTAAGCAGTATAGGGATCTGAATGCGATAGCTGTATTAGCTAGCGTGTCCAGTCTTATGAGGGCCGGGGTCGGCATTAATGATTGCTTGAGCATTATTGGGCATGGCTCAAGTCGTTGGCTGCGAGCAAAAATTCAGAAGATAAAGTTGAAGATTGCATCAGGGAAGAAAAACTATGGTGATGTTTTTGATGTGGGATTGCTTGGTCAAGCTGAAATTCAAAGGATTAAGATTTTAAGTAATAGTGAAGACATTCCATCGGTGCTAATGCAAAGCTCGATGAGACAGCGAAGGAGGCTTAAAAAACAGATTATTAGTTTGGGAAAGTTGGCAAACTTGCTGACTATGATGGCTGCAGGTTGCGGTATGGCTGTATTGGCCGGTGGTATATATCTCGTAGTGGCGCAGTCCGCTAGAGTTACTTATTAATATATAAGGGTTGAATGATGAACTACGTAAGTCAGAACAATAAAAAAATGGTTTCAAAAAAACAAGGCGGCTTCACATTGATCGAGTTTTCCATTGTGGTAGCTATTGCGGCCGTCCTCTTGGTGGTCGTTCTTCAAGTTGCTGAAGGTGTCAAATATCAAACTAAGCAAGAGTCTCTCATAAAGCAGATGCAGCAAATTACAACAGCAACGGAGCGTTGGAAAAAAGGAAGACCGAATAAAAACGGTGTGAGCATGAGCGTCCTATGTGCGACTGGCTCTAAACTGCTTGATGCCAGCGTCTGTGGTACAGCCAAAGATGGTAAGGCGGCAAATGCTTTTGGTGGTGATATCACGGTTGTAGCTAATACCACTAACCCCAGTCTGGTTGATATCACTATGGCGGGCCTGCCGGCAGATTACATTACCGATCTTGCAGACACCTTGGCCCCTATGACTACTGGGCGTTGTCAGACGGCTACAGGCTGCACAACCATTACCGTCACTGGTAGTAGTGTTAAGGGAACGATGTAAATTATCTTTGCTATGGAGGTGGCATTGCCGCCTCCATGTTTTTTGAACATGACAGGTCAATTTATGAAAAAATATAGTGGTTTCACGTTGATTGAGTTTTCGGTGGCTATAGCTGTTTTTGTCACTATCTCATTTGGCGTGGCTGCTATTAGGTATAACGCTGACATCGTTGAGCAATCTATAAAGGTTCATGGTATTGCCTCTGATGTGAATTCGGGAATTAACACTACCCTGCGACTTAAGGTGTCAAGTGGTTGCCTGACTAGCATTAGCATTTCCCATACTGATTTAATTACAACAGGTGTGCCACAAACGTCTGTATATCCTGCGCCATGGGTGACAAGTTTCGCTTTTGGATATCGTGGGGGTGAACCTGTTTCTGTTATCGTTTCAATAGATGTAAGAAATGCTGCTCTTGCCGGTGAGCTATATACTGACTCAGGTGCTGACTATATTTCAGCTAGCACATTATCATATCAGTTTCCTATTAAGTCTCCGAGACTATCTTCGTTTGGAGAGATGTATAGGAGTTCAACAAATTGCTGGGCACATGGCATTGGAGATAAATAATGCGTAGGAGCCAGAGTGGATTTACGCTCATTGAACTTTCAATAGTTCTTCCAGTTTTAATTTTTGTCGGCATGATCATTTTCAATGAGCTGAGACAACAAAGAATTGAATCTGCTGCTGTGCAGCAAGGCAATCGCATTACTGAGCTGTTTTCAAAAGCGGCTGAAAGGTATCAGGTCTTGGCAAAAAGTAATAACACTGTCACGCCGACCAACTTTCCATCCTCTATCCAGGTACTAATTAATGAAGGGTACATTAGGAACTGTACTGCAAGTGACGCGAGTGCGGGTAACTGCCGGCCAATGACAGAGACTCTTTGGGGGGATGCTATATCTGTTAGAACTTATGGGGTTGCTGGGAATCCAACAATTCCACGGTTCGAATTGACCATTCCACTCGCAAAGGTCCCAGCTGACCACCGAAATGATGTTGCCGCTGGATTACTGTCATCTCTGCCTTTTGCTACAGTATCTGGCACAAATATTGTTGCCGAAATTGGTCGGCCAGGCACCGAAGTTTCTCACGATAACTTTTATATGCTGGATGGATCAAGGGCGCTAAAAGGGGACATGAATGCAGCTGGTTATGCTATCGAGAACGTAAAGGATCTTTCAATCACAGGTCTAACAAACCGTACCGTACTTTCCGGGCTGGCATGGGGGAATGTTCAACAAAACAACCAAGTTGTTTCACTTGTCTCTTGTCCAGCAAATCGTGGAACTCGAAAAGTAAATGTGATCCCTCTGTCATATAGCAAAAACGGTTTCCCGTTTAACAACATGGGGGCTGTGGAAGGGCGGTTTGATGGGACCAGGGCATATGTCCGAATATGGGAGACTGACCAGAATGGAACTCAGGCATGGTTTATTCCTGCTCCTGCAAATGCATCCGTCTTGGTCCAACAACAATGCAGCAAATAACTGGCTATAAATACACCAATAAAGGAGATCTGAATGAAGCTTCGTAACGATAATGACCCTTCTCGATATAGCTTGGCAATTATTGCGATAACGTTGTTATTTTGTGGCAAAGCGTACTCTGGCGTCGATGAAGTTTGGGCGGCCTCGCCGGCAACTTATGATACCCAGTGGGCTCAAGCCTATGCTGCCGCAGTCAATCCCTCGTTTTCTGGAACGGGCGGTCGAGTTGACCTCTATAGCGGATCCTCCACGGCAGTGAGTATCACTGTGCCTTCCACCGTCAATGTGCTCTATGTCAGTTTTGACTTAGATGGTCGGGGAATCACTCAGTTGATGTTCGACCTTCAAGAAGCCGTCACTAGAGGGGATGTGCGAATCTACAACCGGGGAGGTGAAAACGCTGATAGGCCCTATGACGCTCTCATCAAAGTGAGCCGGTCTGGTGTGGGGGTGACGCTGCAGGGGCAAGGCGTTTGGACTGGCGCTCCAGTAATAAAACGTGTTGTAGGATACAGTCTATAGCAGGGCTTGTAGCTGGCCCCCACAAGCCCATTTTCATCACCAGGGGGCGAGCAGCTTGGCAATCATGTAGCCAACCTAGGAGCCCCAAGTCGTATTTGATGGGACGAGAACCACACTGGTTGGAGAGGTAGTGTGGTTCATAATGACCGATAGTTATCGATAGCGGGCATCTAATACCAGCGTATCGTTGAGTGGATTACCTCAGAAGGAGTCTTATTGATCCTATAACTTGCTCCAGGCGGAATCATTACCGTGCCACTCGAGACCCAATTTCCGCCAGCACCATCCCCCCTTCCGAACGACGCTCCACGTACACCGTTCACATAGAGATCAATTGCCCAAGGAATATCCTTTCCGATAGAACCTCGGACCGTCATCAACATCGGTTTGCCAGTCGTGTTGGTGTATGAAACACCACTATTTATCGAAGAATCGTCAGTTGTACTGAAGGTAATCAGGGACATGCTATTCGCAGGATTAACAGGCTTGGCATACTGCTGCGCCCACAAAATGTCCTGGGTTGCCGGCGAGGTGGCCCAAATATCATCCACGCTTGCTGTCACGGCCCCACCGTAACAAGCCAGCAACGCTACTGTTAACATGTTGCTTGTGTAGCGAGAAGGGTCATTATCGCGCTACTCATTTTTCTACATGACACTGTTGCAAAGCGGATCCTGAAACTAGGGGGTGGAGTCAACCCTGGTTTGATTGCCAACAATTCAACCAGCTAATGTCAGTGACCAGGATGATGGGAGCAAACGAGCATAGGGCACATGAACGGGCGCATGGCTAAGGGAAGGACATATAAGCTTTGGCTCATCGGTGCCTGTCGCTGGTCGGTTGGAGCCCTGGATAGGACTTGTGCCCGCCGGCTGCGGTGCTGCCTCTGTTCTGGCCGGTGGTCACCCGGACGGCAGGAATAGGCCTTGGGCTCGATGGCCGCGGTAGGGCCCCTGGTGCCGGCCTGTGGCCACCCGGGCGGCAGGAATAGGCCTTGGGCTCGCCGGCCGCGGTGATGCCTCTGTTCTGGCCGGTGGTCACCCGGACGGCAGGAATAGGCCTTGGGCTCGATGGCCGCGGTAGGGCCCCTGGTGCCGGCCGGTGGCCACCCGGGCGGCAGGGATAGGCCTTGG
>NZ_JAGKRI010000346.1:0-338 GCF_017939255.1 Aeromonas sp. Prich7-2 | reverse complement strand
CGAGCCAGGATCCAGCGCTCGACGATCTGCACACCCACCTCGGCCTTGGCTTTGTCCTTAGGCTTGTAAGGGCGAGCTGGCATCACCGCCACCTGATAGTGCTCGGCCAACTGCTGGTAGCTGGGGTTGAGCTCGGGATCGTATCGGCAAGCCTTGCTGACACCGCTCTTGAGGTTGTCGGGGATCAGCAGTACCGGTGTCCCGCCGAAAAACTCAAAGGCACGGACATGGCTTTGCAGCCAGTCCGGCAGTGACTGGGACCAGGTGGCCTCGGCAAAGGTGTAGTTGGACGCACCGAGCACGGCGACAAAGACTTGTGCCTGACGGACCTCACCCGT